>NZ_UHFH01000003.1:1960000-2141282 GCF_900459225.1 Streptococcus dysgalactiae subsp. dysgalactiae | reverse complement strand
ACTAGGTTCCTTCTTGTGGATAATTCTAGGACTATTTTAACACAATTCCAGTCAGTTTTCCACAAAACCTGAAAGAATAGTTATAGTTACCCACAAGTTGTGGAAAGGTAATTCACAATGTTAACTAAAGTTTTCCACAGGCTGTGGAAATAATCAAAACCCTTGACAATATAGGGAAGATACTTCTAACAAACTGTGGAAAAGTAGAAATAAAAAAACAGACTATCAACAAACTAAAGTAGCTTGTTGATAATTCTGTTTAGTTCCTCTTGGTTAGCAAATGGTAACAGCAATTGACCACTTTGAGTTGATTTCAATTTGATTTTGACTGGTAACCCTAGAGATTGGGCCAGCTGATCTTCTAAAGAGGTGATAAAAATATTTTTATTTTTTGGGATAGGAATACTTTTAAGTTTTGGAGTTACCATATGCTCAATTTGTCGTACACTTAACCCTTCATTTTTGATTCTATTAGCGTAAACTAACTGTTCCTTTTCGTCTGTTAGTGTGAGAAGAGCACGCGCGTGTCCTGCACTAATGTCTCCTTCTTCTACTGCTTTACTAATTATTTTCGGAAGTTGCAGTAGGCGTAAAGTATTGCTAATATAAGGTCTTGATTTTCCCATATATTTGGCAACCTCTTCATGCGTCATTTGATTTTTTTCAATCAGTAGCTGATAAGCTTTTGCTTCTTCAATGGGATTCAAATCAGCACGTTGCAAATTTTCTACGATAGCTTGTTGCATACTTTCCAAAGAGGACATGTTTTTGACAATAGCAGGTACTTTTGTTAGCCCAGCCATTTTAGAAGCCTTAAAGCGTCGTTCTCCTGCAACTAATTCATAACCAAAGATGTCAGATTTTCGAACAATAATAGGTTGAATAAGTCCATTTGTCTTGATTGAATTAGCCAAATCTTCTAGTTCTTTTTGATTAAACTGAAGCCTTGGTTGATAGGGATTGGCTACAATATCTTCAATTGGAATAGATTTCAATAGTTCAGTCATAGAATCCTTTCAATGAATGGTAGCTAGTTTTTTATGTCAATGTAAAACAGCCCTAAGGACTGCTTTACTTGGTTTCAGAACATCTAGCAAGAACATTTTCCATAAATGACCTAGTTACTGCTTTTTGGTCAAATCCTGAGTTGTTTTAGTTAAGGTAATATCTGTTTTTTTCTTGGTTGTCCCTCTATAAAAGGTTACCTTGATGGTATCGTTAATGTCATGGCCATATAGACTACTTTGAAGATCACTTATTGAATTAACAGCTTTCCCATCAATTTCTGTAATGACATCGTACTGGGCAAGTTTACCACTTGCTGGCATTCCCTCTTGAACAGAACCAACCACAATGCCGCCAGTGATACTAGTTGGGATATTAATTTGACTAAGAGCATTAGTTGATAAATCATTTAGGTTAACCATAGAGATACCAAGAGCAGGTCGTATGACTTCACCGTTGGTTTCTAATTGCTTAATGATTTTAATGACATCATTAGATGGAATAGCAAAGCTAATTCCTTCGACAGCTCCACTATTCCCATTAATACCAGATGGAGTAGAAGAAATCTTACTTGAATTAATACCGATAACCTGTCCTTCTATATTAATTAGTGGTCCCCCAGAATTTCCGGGGTTAATAGCAGCATCTGTTTGGATAGCATTTGTTGAAACAGTTTCTCCATCTTCGTTTTTTAAGGTAACGGTACGACTTAGGCTCGATACAATTCCTTTCGTAACTGAGTTTGCGTATTGAGTTCCCAGTGGACTACCAATAGCAATAGCAGTTTCTCCAACATTAAGTTTAGTAGAATCTGCAAATTCAGCTACTGTTTTAATCTTATCTGAAGAAATTTTAACTACAGCTAAGTCAGAATAAGTATCCGCACCAATTAATTCTCCTACTACCTTAGTTCCATCTGCCATAAGAATTTCAATTCGTTTTGCGCCGTCAATAACATGATTATTAGTCACAACATAGGCATGATTGGAATCTTTTCGATAAATGACACCAGAACCTTGAGCAAAAACTGTTAATTCGGAATCTTTATCTTCTCTTGCTGGATTTTCTCCAAAGAGTTTTGTGTAAGGATTAGAAAGAGATGAAGAAGGATCTGCTTGATAGTTAATCACTGATACTACTGCGTTTTGGACGACTTTAACCGCTTTTGTTGTGTCAGTAGTATTATTAAAAACCATCTTACTCATCGTCGCACTACTAGTATGTGAGGTAGAGGAAGACTGTTGAGTAGCATTAAAAGTGAAAATTGCTAACAATCCTCCTAAAAATCCAATGAGTAAAATGCCTAAGGATTTTAAGATATGTTTCATAGATGGCATGACCTTACCTCCGAATAATTTTCTCATAGCTTATAAAACTTTGCTTAATTATACCTTAAAAAAAGAAAAAAGAAAAGTAATCCACAACTTGTGGAAAACTTTTAAATAATGGGATTGAAAGCCTATAATACAGGCTTTTTAAAAGATAAAAAAGTCATAAACATGTGGATAAATTGTGTAAAAAGGTTTTTCTGTGATACAATAAAGTTATGAAAGTAAAACTTATATGTGTTGGAAAACTAAAAGAAAAATACCTTAAAGATGGAATTTCAGAATATCACAAAAGACTCTCTCGTTTTTGTCAATTTGAGGTCATTGAATTAACTGATGAAAAAATACCTGATAAAGCTAGTGATGCTGAGAACCAAATGATTTTGGCTAAGGAAGCTCAGCGGATTGAAAAGAAAGTTGGACAGCGTGATTTTGTAGTCGTATTAGCTATTGAAGGAAAGCCATTTCCTTCAGAAACGTTTAGTCAACTCATCTCAGAAACGACTGTTAAAGGATACTCAGATATTACGTTTATCATTGGAGGAAGTCTTGGACTTGATTCTAGAATTAAAAAAAGAGCCAATGTCTTAATGAGTTTTGGATTATTAACCCTACCCCATCAACTCATGCGTCTGGTTTTGATTGAGCAAATCTATCGCGCTTTTATGATAGCTCAAGGCAGCCCATATCATAAATAACGTTTCATGTGAAACTCTAAAGATAACGAAATAAAGAAAAAGCACTGCTGAGCAGTGCTTAGTTTTATGATCCCAGCAGGATTCGAACCTGCGACCGTTCGCTTAGAAGGCGAATGCTCTATCCAGCTGAGCTATGAGACCTTAACTACCTTATTTTAACAAAAATCAGCTAAGACTGTCAATGCTAATTTTGAGGAGGCTACTAAGTCTGATTATTTTTTCTAATAAAATAAGAATAGAAAAGGTTCCTGAAAAAAATTACATTTTTTTTGAAAAAAGTGTAGACAAATAAAATCAATCTGATATAATAATAAGAGTATTAAGGAGAATTTCTCCAAAACTTCTGGTCCGTTGGTCAAGGGGTTAAGACACCGCCTTTTCACGGCGGTAACACGGGTTCGAATCCCGTACGGACTATCAAAATTGTCATTGAGGCAATTTTTTTCTTTTTCCGGCATAGCTCAGTTGGTAGTAGCGCATGACTGTTAATCATGATGTCGTAGGTTCGAGTCCTACTGCCGAAGTGATAAGATATTTCCTAAGATAATCTTAGGATTTTTTTATTTGGTAAGAAAAGAAACTAAAAGCCTACTTCAACTATTTCTCTGATGAGTATTGTATTGCTTCTGAATGTGACTTATGACGAATTATAAGAAAGTGATAGACATCAAAAAAGCTGCTCGTTGTTGAACAGCTTTTTAATGTGTTAAGAGTAAGTATAAAACTAACTGGATCATTCCCATTTAAGGATAGTGGACCTTTTCGTTTGTCACCTGTCTTTTCTTTTTCTGACTTACTTGATAGTAGACTAGGAAAAGATACGAGATTATTCCGAAAAGAGACAGTATCAAGCCTAGTTTAAATCCGTTTGGAATAAAGGTAAGAATAACTTGACCTTTTCCTTTAGCAACAGAAACGGTTAGGAATCCTCCTTGAGCTTTTGTAATAGGAATAGGCTTGCCATTTTTTTTAGCTGACCATCCTTTGTCATAAGGAATTGTAAAGATGAGAGAGCCATCTTCCTTAGCATTGTAATTAGTAATAACGTTGTTGTTATTGGTGTAAACGTGGACTTCTTTTTGATTGATAGTGGTGATAGCTTTAAGGTAGGAATCGATAGATAGACTATAAAAGTGAGGAGTTGTAAAACTGATTTGTTTATTTTTGGGGAAAATAAAGGAAAGATTTGCTTTTTTAGCATGTTCAAAATAACCTAAGTCAAAGAAAGAATAGGCATTATCTGTAGTGTAGGTGAAGGAGTTACCATCGATACTAACATGAACTTCTTTGGCATTGGGATTTGAAAAAATAATATTTGGCATGCTTACATAGAGCTGACTACGTTCAGGAATAGTTACCTGATAAGTAATGACGGCAGATTGTTGCAAGGGCTTGCTCTGTCCTGATACTTGCTGATTGAATTGTTTGGCACCTGAAATCAGCTGATAGGGTTGAGGGTGAAAGTAAGTTAAAGCTTGCCCGCTTAATTGATTTAATAGCTTAGTTTGATTGTCAAGAGTGTTGACACTTATATTGACATCTTTGTAAATTCCCTTTGTTAATATCGCTAAAGGACTACTATAATGATTTTGATATAAAGTCATGGAACCGCTTGAAGTAACCTTTGTAAACCCAAATTTATCCAAATAATTTTCACTAAGGTTATACTTGATACCAAGTAAACTATCCATAATGAGGGTATTATTTTGGTACCTCAGGTTCAAATTAGTCCCTTTTGACTGGAAACCTAAACGATCGAGCAAGGAACTAGATAGACGATTTCGAACAGATGAAAATTGAGAAATGCCATGATAATTGTATTTCATGCTATCATTTCCTGTTCGAGCGGATAACCTTTCCATTCTAAAAAAAGGTTGACGTTTGGTTGACAGATTCTTAACAATGTTGTCAATATCTTTTAATTGATTCTGGTAACCTTGCCTAGTAGGAAATACCCACTCGTTATTTATACCTTGGGTTTGGTAATACGTATTTAAGCTAGCTTCTAGAATGGTAAAAAATAGTGTAAAGCTAAGTAAAAAACCTACAGGAATTTGGCGAGACTGAAAAGCAAGTAGGCATATGGTATAGGCTACTAGAAAAGCTAGACTAAGTAGAAAGAAACTTGGTGTCAAAAAATCATATCGGTGTGCTATCAGGTAGGGTGTCGCTAGTATTAACACTAGAAAAATAAAAGCAAAACTGATTTTGATTTTTGAAAATTCTTTTTGTCTGGTCAAGGCCTCACATGCTAACAAAAGAAGCGTTACTGGGAAGGTCCAAGCATAACGATGTAAGAACATATTAGGTGCGTGCATGCCTTGCCAAAAGAGATCTAGTGGTTGTAAATAAAAGCTTGACACAATAATGACTAAGAGTGTTGCATAGGCTGATTTGATTTTTAGAGGAACACTTGACAAGGTAAAGAAAATCACTGCAAGCAACAAAGGAAATAAGCCGACATAAATCATAGGAAGAGCATTGAACTTAGTGGTGTCATAAGCTCCTAATGAGAGTTTTGCAGGGAGGTCGAAATACCAAGTATTGGTAGTTATGAGTTGCTTTACAAGGGAGAAAGTTTCTCCATAACTTGATAAATCCAAATAGGTAGGAAGTAGCATAACAGCACTTGTTAAGGCTGCCATGATTGACACTGTTGTAAACCTTAAAAAAGCAACTAAACCTTTTTTGAAACTATTGAGTTTCAAAAGACAAACAAAGGCATATAAGGAGGAGAAGATAGCAACCATATAGCCAAAGTAGTAATTTTGAATAAAGAGCAGACTCACACAAACGTAATATAAACCTGTTTTCTTTTTTAGGATGATTTGATTTAGTCCTAATAAAATCAAGGGTAAAAGAATAAAAACGTCCAACCAAGAATTGAGTTCAAGTTGGCTAGTCAAAAAACTCATTAAACTATAAGAAAGTGATAGTGATACGATCAGATAAGCCTTAATATTTGGATAGAGTTTATGAAACGCATAGCAGGCAGTTAGTCCCATAAATCCAAATTTTAATAAGGTAAGGAGATAGATAGCATCGGGCATAGATGCTAAATCAAAAAAGAAATACAAGGGAGAAAAGAAACTCCCTAAGTAATAGCTTGTGAGAGCGTAAAAATTCAAACCTAGTCCACTGGTAAATGTATAAAAGAGACTATCAGATCCGTGAAGGATATTACGAAGGTTTTGAGCAAAAATAACATATTGATGAAAGGCATCACTTGCTAGAATAGTTCTTTCTCCTTGATAAGAAATTCCCATTGAAAGAAGAACAGTAGACATAATGCTAATTGGTAAAAGAAAACTAGTGAGTCCAGCAATTGCCCATTTATGACGATGTTTCATAAGCTGACCAATCTTTCATTAATAACATTTTAAAAAAAGTGGCTAGGAAGAAGTCTTCTTAGCCACCTCATTTATCATAAGGTTCTATTTCCAAAGTTCAGAAACTCGGGCTTGAACATCAGGATTGTCAAGGAATTCGTCATAGGTTTCATCAATACGGTCAATAACACCATTTTTTGAAATCACAACGATATGGTTAGCAATGGTCTGAATAAATTCATGATCATGACTGACAAAGATAACAGATTCTTTGAAGTCTTTGATACCATCATTAAGGCTTGAAATAGATTCCAAATCTAAGTGATTAGTTGGGTCATCAAGAATAAGAACGTTTGATTTCAATAGCATCAACTTAGAAAGCATGACACGCACTTTTTCGCCACCGGAAAGAACGTTAACAGATTTTTTAACTTCGTCTCCAGAGAAAAGCATACGTCCTAGGAAACCACGTAAAAAGGTATCGTCATCTTCACCTTTTGAGGCGAATTGACGTAACCATTCAAGGATGGAATCATCTGTTGCAAAATCTTTTGAATTGTCTTTTGGCAAGTAAGAACGACTTGTTGTCACTCCCCATTTAATGGTTCCTTCGTAGTCAATATCATCTGCTAAAGCACGCATAAGAGCAGTTGTCTGAATATCGTTTTGACCAATAATAGCAGCTTTGTCACCTGGACGTAAAATGAAACTGATATTATCAATGATTTTCTCTCCATCGATCGTTACAGAAAGATTTTCAACAGTGAGGAAGTCATTCCCCATTTCACGCTCTGCTTTAAAATTAATAAATGGGTATTTACGGCTTGAGGGAACAATTTCTTCTAATTCAATCTTATCAAGCATTTTTTTACGAGAGGTTGCTTGTTTTGATTTAGATGCATTTGCTGAGAAACGGGCAACGAATTCTTGTAGTTCTTTGATTTTTTCTTCGGCTTTAGCATTGCGGTCAGCTTGTAAACGAGCTGCCAGTTCAGAAGATTGTTTCCAGAAATCGTAGTTACCCACAAAGAGTTTGATTTTACCAAAGTCAAGGTCAGCCATGTGAGTACATACTTTATTCAAGAAGTGACGGTCATGGGAAACAACGATAACTGTATTTTCAAAATCAATCAAGAAATCTTCTAACCATGAAATGGACTGAATATCAAGACCATTGGTTGGCTCGTCAAGTAATAACACATCCGGTTTACCAAATAATGCTTTAGCAAGAAGGACTTTTACCTTATCTCCATTAGCTAGTTCACTCATATTTTGGTAGTGAAGGTCTTCTGGAATATTTAGATTTTGGAGAAGTTGAGAAGCTTCGCTTTCTGCCTCCCAGCCACCTAACTCAGCAAAGATACCTTCTAGCTCAGCCGCACGAACCCCATCTTCTTCTGAAAAGTCAGCTTTCATATAGATAGCGTCCTTTTCTTTCATGATATTGTAGAGTTGTTCATTTCCCATGATAACAACATCAATAGCACGTTCCTCTTCGTAGTCAAAGTGATTTTGTCGAAGAACAGAAAGGCGTTCGTCAGGACCTAAAGAGATATGACCAGTACTTGGTTCAATATCTCCTGCAAGGATTTTAAGGAAAGTTGATTTTCCGGCACCATTGGCACCGATTAAGCCGTAAGTATTACCAGCTGTGAATTTGATGTTTACATCATCAAAAAGTTTTCGATCACTAAAGCGTAGTGATATATCAGAAACTGTAAGCAATTTGTCACCTCATCTTATTTATCTAACCTTCATTGTACCTAAAAAAGCCCCTTTTTTCAATCAGAAAGGGGCTAATCACTACATAGGTAATAAAACGTCTTTGTCTTCACGTTTGTATTGTTTGGTTAAGCTGAATCCTCGACCCATTACCTGAGCTGCAGGCATGACAACAATAAAAGCAGTATCATCGATTTCAAGAATTTTTTCTTGGAGTGCAGGCAATTCATAAGTTGACACGATGGCCATCAACATAATTTTATCTGATGTGGTATAACCACCACGAATTGGAATTTTAGTTACCCCACGGTCCATAACAGTTGTGATATATTGTCGGATAGCTTGATAATCTTTGGAAATAATCATGACATTCTTCGATGAATCGAAACCATTTTCCATGACACTAATCACATATCCAATAACGAGTAGCCCTATCGTTGAATACATCACGTCGTCAGCAGATAGAGCCATTAATCCCATGAGAACACTAATACCGTCAACAATAGTCATAGCGAAACCAAGTGATAATGGGGAGTACTTGTGAAGAATCTGTGTTAAAATACCTGTTCCCCCTGTTGAAGAATTTCCCCAAAATACCATGCCTAGCCCAATACCGCAGATAATACCTCCAAAAATAGCGGCTAATAATTGATTGTGTGTTAAAGTGGGTAATTGGTTGGTTAAACGAATGGCAATAGGATAAATCCATGACCCATAGAGTGTTTTAACGAAGTTCTGTTTACCAAGATAAAAGTAACACATTAACAGTAAGGGAAGGTTACTAACCATTAAAAAGAGAGAAGGGCTAATGCCAAATAAGGCTTTCATAACTACTGAAATACCAACCATTCCACCTGAGGCAATATGATTATCAACAAACATGGTATTAAAACCAATTGCTGTGATAAATGATCCAATGGTAACAAGCAATAAATCCATGACACGTTTTTTCATGTAGTTAAGGTCTCCTTTTAAGGTGGTTAAAAATGGTAGATTCATTATCTCTTAAATAGGTTGAGACCGTCAAGACTTATTTTTAAAAAATCTAAGGAACTTGACAAAATACTCAAAATTTCATAGAATAATGCTACGTTAGAAGAGTAATCTTTTCCTTGTTTTTAGAGAGTTAGCGGTAGGTGCGAGTTAACAACAAGTAAGATGAAATGGGCTAATGGTTAGTTTGAAAGGAACACATAACTTTCAGGTCGGCACCCCTTATCGTGCAACTTCTTAATATGTAGAAGATTGAGATAATATCCTGTTTTATTGTGGGTATTAATTGAGGTGGTACCGCGTATTACTTGTCACAACGCCCTCACGCTATTTTAGCGTGGGGATTTTTTATGCAATGATGAATATTTAGGAGATAATGATGACAAAACCAATTATTTTAACCGGGGATAGACCAACTGGTAAATTACACCTAGGCCATTACGTAGGAAGTCTTAAAAATCGCGTGATGTTACAAAATGAAAATAAGTATAAGATGTTTATTTTCTTGGCCGACCAGCAGGCTTTAACGGATCATGCTAAAGAATCCGAATTAATTAAAGAATCTATTGGAAATGTTGCCTTGGATTACCTCTCTGTTGGCTTAGATCCGAAACAATCAACAATTTTTATTCAAAGTCAGATTCCAGAATTAGCTGAATTGACCATGTACTATATGAATTTGGTGTCATTGGCACGTTTGGAAAGAAATCCAACCGTTAAAACCGAAATTGCTCAGAAAGGTTTTGGTGAAAGCATTCCATCTGGTTTCCTTGTTTATCCAGTATCACAGGCCGCCGATATCACAGCTTTTAAAGCTAATTTTGTTCCTGTGGGCAATGACCAGAAACCGATGATTGAACAAACACGTGAAATTGTGAGAAGTTTCAATCACACTTACCATACGGAATGTTTAGTGGAACCTGAAGGTATTTACCCAGAAAATGAAAAAGCTGGACGCTTGCCAGGACTGGATGGCAATGCCAAAATGTCTAAGTCTTTAGGAAATGGAATCTATCTTTCTGACGATGCTGATACAGTCCGTAAAAAAGTGATGAGCATGTATACCGATCCAAATCATATTAAAGTGGAGGATCCGGGTCAAATTGAAGGGAATATGGTTTTCCATTACTTGGATATTTTTGAAAGAGAAGAAGATCAAGCTGATATTGCGGCTATGAAAGAGCATTATCAAAGAGGTGGTTTAGGAGATGTTAAAACGAAACGCTACCTTCTAGACATTTTGGAACGTGAATTAGCACCTATCCGTGAAAGACGTTTGGAGTACGCTAAAGATATGGGGGAAGTGTTTCGTATGTTACAAGAAGGTAGTCAACAAGCGCAGGCTGTCGCAGCTCAAACCTTATCAGAAGTTAAATCTGCAATGGGAATTAATTATTTTTAAAAAAGCCAGGTTTTAGTGGCACTGCACCCCATTAATGGGACAGAAGAAAAATACTTTTAGGTGGACTTGTCAAGAAAAAATAGACATAAAGTTAAGCTAATTAGTAACTATTTTTTCAAATTCTACAGGTGAGAGATACCCTAAAGCTGAATGCAGACGTTTAGGGTTATAGTAAGTCTCAATATATTTAAAAATCTCAAGCTGAGCTTGCTCAATAGTTGCGAAATGAGCATCATTGACAAGCTCTCTTTTTAATGTTTTATAAAAGGCTTCCATGAGTGCATTATCGTATGGATTACCTTTTCGACTCATACTGGACTTACATTTTTTCCGTCTAAGTAGGGCCTGAAATCGTGCCCCGGTATATTGAGACCCCTGATCTGTATGGACGATTACCCCTTCTTTAGGCTTTTCTCTATCATAAGCTTGATTGAAAGCCTCTGTTACCAACTTGTCTTGCTTACGTCGGCCCATTGCCCAACCAACAATCTTTCTACTATAAACGTCTATAAAGACAGATAAATAAAGTATTCTTTCTTGTGTAGGGATATAGGTTAAGTCTCCTAGCCATAATTTATTCTTACCAGTCGCTTGGAAACATTGATTAACAAGATTGGGACGAGTTAATGAAGAAAATCGACGGTTATAGTATTTATAGTTATATCGACTTCCTTTAGCATAGAGACCTAACTGATGAAGGAGTCTACCAACACGTTTATGATTGACATGCATGCCACGTCTACAAAGTTCTTGGGTAATTCGTACACTTCCGTAACGCTCTTTATGTTCATAGAAAATGGCTTTAATCATTTCCTTCAAGGCTTCATTCTCAACATGCCTTGAAGATGGACGACGTTTTAAATAAGCATAGAAACCTGAACGGGAAACTTGAAAAGTTTGACAGGCGTGATGACTATTCAAGCTAACACTATTTTCCTTCAGAAACCGAAATTTTATTTCCGGTTTGGCTTCAAGAAGACCTGGAACTTTTTTAGAAGAGCTAATTCCTCCTGTAGCAGTTTGTTCTCTTTTTCAAGTTTTTTTATCTCAAATTGAGCATGACGAAGTGCGCTCCCGTGTCCTGGGAACGCACTTTCTCCATATTTTTCATATCCTTGAACCCATCGATAAAGACTATTGGGATGAATTTCTAAAGTTGAACTAACCATTTTTACAGACTGCTCTTCCTCAAGGATGAGTTTTACAGCAGAGAGTTTGAAGGCTTTATCAAAGGTTTTTCTTGGCATAATGACTTTTCCTCGTTTCCACTTAATTTTGTGTCTACTTTATTAGACCAAGTCCATGTTGAAATCGAGTAAACTAGAAACAGGAGTGTTTTATTATAGTCAAAAAAGCATATTCGGTAAAAATTAAGTTAGCTTGCATTGAGATGAAAAAAGCAGGTAAATCCAATAAAGTCATTATGAAAATCTTAGGGACTAAGCATAAATGACTCTTATCAAGCTAGTGGAAGAGTATAAGGAAACTTATCCTGTAGCTCTCATCTCGGATTGTTTTGGTGCCACCTTCTATCGTTGGAAATCAGAGGGCGAGAAGCCCTACAGAAGAGATGATATCGTTGAGGCCATTGAACAACTCTGTATGGCTAATCACTATATTTATGGCTATCGTACCATTAATCGATTACTCAAGAAACGCTATAACCTTGTCGTCAACCATAAGAAAGTTTATCGTATCATGAAGGCGCATGGCTGGACCTGTCGCACACGAAAGAAGAAGGCACCAAACCTTACTACGTGACAGACAACAAGCTGAATCGTGAGTTTCAAGTTGAGAAGCCTATGGAGAAGTTAGTAATAGATATTACGTATCTCTACTTTGGTAACTGTAAGCTTTACCTGTCTTCCGTCATGGACCTCTGCAACCGTGAAATTGTGGCTGATACTATCTCGGATTGTCAGGATACAGACTTGGTCCTGGACACGGTCAATCAGCTATCTTGGCCTGAGGAAATACTTTTACACAGCGACCAAGGCTCGGTATATACCTCAAAGGCTTACTATCAAGTTTGTAACAAAAAAGGCATCATCCGCTCAATGTCTCGTAAGGGGACACCAGCAGATAATGCCTGTATCGAAAGGTTTCATTCTGTTCTAAAGACTGAAACCTGCTATCTCCATAACTGGAGACACTTAACCAAAGATAGTGTAACAGATATTGTCAAAAATGACATCACATTTTATAATGAAACTAGACTTCAACAGAGATTAAACGACCAGTCGCCTGTAGACTATAGAAAACTGGTCGCCTAAAAGTGTTTTTCTTCTGTCCCATTAATGGAGTGCAGTGCCAGAATCTGTTTTTTAGCTTGAAATACCTTATCAAGGTGTTTTTGAATACAGTAAAAAGTCTGATAATTTAGCCATTCTATTATATTGGAGAGCTATAGAAACATTTTGTTGACAAATGATTTTAGCGTGATATGATAGTAACAATAAAAAAATAGACTGGGGAATTATTCCCTAAAATAAAAGAAAAGAGGATTATCTTAATGTCAAACTGGGACACTAAATTTTTGAAAAAAGGCTACACTTTTGATGATGTCTTACTCATCCCGGCAGAAAGTCATGTTCTTCCAAATGAAGTCAGTTTAAAAACAAAACTTGCAAACAATTTGACATTAAATATCCCAATTATCACAGCAGCTATGGATACTGTCACTGACAGTAAAATGGCTATTGCGATTGCGCGTGCGGGTGGCCTTGGTGTCATTCATAAAAATATGTCTATTACAGAGCAAGCAGAAGAAGTTCGCAAGGTAAAACGTTCTGAAAATGGCGTTATTATCGATCCTTTCTTCTTGACTCCTGACCACAAAGTGTCAGAAGCTGAAGAATTAATGCAACGTTACCGTATTAGTGGTGTTCCTATTGTTGAAACATTGGCAAATCGTAAGCTAGTTGGTATTATTACTAACCGTGACATGCGTTTTATTTCAGATTATAATGCACCAATCTATGAACATATGACCAGTGAGCATCTCGTTACGGCTGCTGTTGGCACAGATCTTGAAACAGCTGAACGTATTCTTCACGAACACCGTATTGAAAAACTTCCCTTGGTTGATCAAAGTGGCCGCCTATCTGGCTTAATCACTATCAAAGATATTGAAAAAGTCATCGAGTTTCCTCATGCTGCTAAAGATGAGTTTGGTCGCTTGCTTGTTGCTGCTGCAGTAGGTGTTACTTCTGACACGTTTGACCGTGCAGAAGCTTTGTTTGAAGCTGGTGCGGATGCTATCGTTATTGATACTGCTCATGGTCATTCAGCTGGCGTGCTTCGTAAAATTGCTGAGATTCGTGCTCATTTCCCAAATCGTACCTTGATTGCTGGAAACATTGCTACTGCTGAAGGAGCGCGTGCTCTCTATGATGCAGGTGTCGATATTGTTAAAGTTGGTATTGGACCAGGTTCTATCTGTACTACTCGTGTGGTTGCAGGTGTTGGTGTTCCTCAAGTGACTGCTATTTACGATGCTGCTGCCGTTGCTCGTGAATATGGCAAAACGATTATTGCTGATGGTGGTATCAAGTATTCTGGCGATATTGTTAAGGCTCTTGCAGCCGGTGGTAATGCTGTTATGCTTGGATCAATGTTTGCTGGTACAGATGAAGCTCCAGGTGAAACTGAAATTTACCAAGGCCGTAAGTTCAAAACTTATCGTGGGATGGGCTCCATTGCAGCTATGAAGAAAGGATCAAGTGATCGTTACTTCCAAGGTTCTGTCAATGAAGCTAATAAGCTGGTTCCAGAAGGAATTGAAGGCCGTGTTGCTTATAAAGGCGCTGCTTCCGATATTGTTTTCCAAATGTTAGGTGGTATCCGTTCAGGTATGGGCTATGTTGGTGCAGGTGACATTCAAGAATTACATGAAAATGCTCAATTTGTTGAAATGTCAGGTGCAGGCTTGATTGAAAGTCATCCACATGATGTCCAAATTACAAATGAAGCACCAAACTATTCTGTACATTAAAATGAGATTGATGTAAACTAAAGGTCGAGTCTACTCTCGGCTTTTTTTACTCGTCACTGAATACTGATGTCAACTCTGTAGTAGTAATAGTTTTTTGGTAAATATTATTGTATTTTCCTGCTAAATAAGCTATAATTAGTTCTCGTGTGAAAACACTTTAATGATAGAAATTTTATAATGTTGTAAACTTACTGTAAAGGAGATAAGATTTTGGAAGGTATTTTATATGCGCTTGTTCCGATGTTTGCTTGGGGCAGTATTGGTTTTGTTAGTAACAAAATTGGTGGTAAACCCTCACAACAGACTTTTGGAATGACTTTAGGAGCTTTGCTATTTGCACTTGTTGTTTGGTTAATTGTCAGACCTGAAATGAGTTTACAACTTTGGATTTTTGGGATTCTCGGCGGTTTTATCTGGTCAATTGGTCAAACTGGTCAATTTCATGCCATGCAATACATGGGAGTCTCAGTTGCCAATCCTTTGTCAAGTGGCTCTCAACTTGTTCTGGGAAGTTTGATTGGTGTCCTCGTTTTTCATGAATGGACAAAACCGATGCAATTTTTAGTGGGAAGTCTAGCACTATTACTTCTGATTGTTGGTTTCTACTTTTCTAGTAAACAAGATGACGCTAATACACAAGTCAATCACCTTCATAATTTTTCAAAAGGATTTAGAGCCCTCACTTATTCAACAATTGGTTACGTGATGTATGCAGTTTTATTTAATAACATCATGAAATTTGATGTTTTATCTGTTATTTTACCAATGGCAGTAGGCATGGTCCTAGGAGCAGCAACCTTCATGTCATTTAAAGTCTCTTTTGACCAATATGTGATTAAAAATAGTGTTGTTGGATTACTTTGGGGCATTGGTAATATTTTCATGCTTTTAGCTGCATCAAAGGCAGGACTTGCAATTGCCTTTAGTTTCTCACAATTAGGTGCCATCATTTCTATTGTTGGAGGCATTTTATTCCTAGGCGAAACCAAAACCAAAAAAGAAATGCGTTGGGTTGTCACAGGTATTATTTGTTTTATCGTAGGTGCTATTTTATTAGGTGTGGTCAAATCTTAATCACCACCTAATATCAAAAAAGGGCTCAGTTTAACTGAATCCTTTTTTTGATGTCATTAGTGAATCTCAGAATCAACTTGAACGGTTCCTTTTGTCACGTGAAAAATACGGATACCTTCTGGCAATTGTGACAGGTGATCCAAACTTGTTGTTGTGATAAAGGTTTGGACATTTTCTTTAATTACTGTTTCAAGTAACTTTGTTTGTCGTGTATTGTCTAGCTCGCTCATGACATCATCTAATAAAAGAATGGGATTATCTCCAGTCAAGACTTTCATTAAACTAACTTCAGCCATTTTTAAAGAAAGAATAAGGCTGCGGTGCTGACCTTGACTAGCAAAGTTAGCATTCATACCGTTAATGTAAAAGGCCAAGTCATCGCGATGTGGGCCAACACTAGTGTTTTTACGGAAGAAATCTTTTTGATGATTTTTTTCAAGTTGGTGTAAAAATTGTTGGTAAATATTAGTTTTTTTATCAAAGACAACTGACGACTGATAGGAGAGGGAGAGATTTTCTAAACCATTTGAGATGGCTTGGTGATGGGTATTCGCTTCTTTTTCCAAAGTATTGATAAAATTAATACGATGTTCCATGACACGGGTTCCATAGCTAGCTAATTGCTCATCTAGAACAGCTAGAAAAGCGGCATCAATTTGTTGGGCACTTTTTAAATAGCTATTACGCTGTTTAAGCACGTGGTTATAATGGGATAACTCAGATAAGTAAACAGGCTTAATTTGACCAAGGTCAATGTCGATAAATTTTCGGCGAAGGCTAGGTGCTCCCTTAACTAGTTGCAAATCTTCTGGTGCAAAAAGCACAACCATCATCGTTCCGATATAATCAGATAATTTTGCTTGCTTTAGCGCATTAATCTTTGTCACACGTCCTTTATCTGATAGATTGATTTCTAAATCAACAGTACCACTAATGCGCTGAATCTTACCAGTAAGGGAAACAGTTGAGTGATCAAAATGAATCAATTCTTTGTCAGCCCTCGTCCGATGACTTCTAGTAAGTGATAGAAAATAGATTGCCTCGAGAAAATTGGTTTTTCCTTGAGCATTATTACCGATAAAGACATTTAAACCCGACGAAAATGAGGTAAGCAGGTGGTCATAATTACGATAATGTTTTAACTCTAACTCTTTAATCCACATACTAGATACCTGGGAAGCGGACAGGTGCAGTTGATTTGCCTTTAGTTTTCTTAGTTGCTCTTAGTGATTGTTTGGTAGTAGATTGACGATTTTTATGTTTAGAAGAAGTCTTTTTGTTGGTTTGATTCATTTGTTTCACTAGGGCCGCTAAACGTGTCTTTTCAGCCATTTCTTCGGCAAATTGTTCTTTTTCTTCTTGATTAGGCTCAACAATAGTGATAATTAAGTCTTGGTCAGGTAGAGAAATCTTATCCCCTACTCTGATTTTTTTGCCTCGACGTTTTTCATCTTCACCATTAAATAGAACGGTTGTTTCAGCGAGAAATCCCTTGATAGCGCCGCCACTTTGGATAATTCTTAATTCTTTAAGCAGGGCTTTTAGGGTGATAAATTCTGTAAATAATTTGTATATCATTGTTATCTCCATTTTTTCATTCAAGTCATTATAGCATAAAACAGGAATAAATAATAATAGCTGAATAAGCTTAATAAGAGCTATTTGATTATTCCAAAGTAAGACGTTATTTGATATAATATAATCTGTATTTTTAAGAATAAAGTGTGGTTGAAACTTTTTAGAGGTATATTACTGGCCTTATTTTGCAGTAAATCAGAGGAGCAAGTCAATTGCTTCTTTTTTTGTTTAATCGTAAGGAATTTAAAAAGTTATCACTCACCTAACCTGAATAAAAATGGTATAATCGTAAGGATCATACTATTTATTAAGGAAACATTATGAAAATTGTTCAGGGAGTACAACTTCATCTGATTAAGACCAAACGGTTTAAAACCAATCATATTACCTTTCGTTTTTCAGGTGATTTGAACCAAAAAACAGTAGCAAAAAGAGTCTTAGTGGCACAGATGTTAGCAACAGCTAATGACCGCTACCCAACAGCTAAATTGTTTAGAGAAAAATTGGCAGAACTTTACGGAGCCAACTTGTCAACGAATGTGTCAACTAAAGGCTTGGTTCACATTGTTGATATTGATATTAACTTTGTTCAAGATCGATATGCTTTTCAAGGGGAAAAAGTTTTAGATGAAATGATTCAATTTTTAAAGGAAATATTGTTTTCACCTTTATTATCAATCGCTCAATACCAACCTAAGATTTTTGATATTGAAAAGTCTAACTTGATTAATTATGTTGAATCGGATAAAGAAGACTCATTTTATTATAGTTCTCTTAGAACCAAAGAATTATTTTACCTTAACAAAGAACTACAAGTATCTAAATATGGTACTGAAGAACTCATCACTAAAGAAACTGCCTATACCAGCTATCAAGAATTTCATAAGATGCTCAATGAAGATCAGATTGATATTTTTGTCTTAGGAGATTTTGACGATTATCGTGTTGTTCAATTGTTACATCAGTTTCCTTTTGATGCTCGTAAGAAAAAATTGGATTTCTTCTATTTACAGGATGCTGTTAATATTATCAAGGAATCCATTGAAAAAAAGGATATTAATCAGTCCATCCTCCAGCTGGCTTATCACTTTCCTTTGGTTTTTGGACAAAGGGAATATTACGCCTTAGTTGTTTTGAATGGTCTATTAGGCTCATTTGCTCATTCTCGTTTCTTCACAAAAATCAGAGAAGAAGAGGGATTGGCTTACAGTATTGGTTGTCGATTTGATGTTTACACTGGCTTGTTTGATATTTACGCAGGTATTGACAGTCAAACTAGAACAAAAACCTTACAATTAATTGTCAAGGAGTTAAATGATATTAAGATGGGACGATTTTCAGGGCAACTAGTGAAAAAGACTAAACTAATGCTTATTAATAATGCCCTCTTATCTGAGGATTACAGTAAAAACATGATTGAGATGACTTATATGGCTTCCTATATTGATCCTTCTTATTCGATTAAGCATTGGATTGATGAGATTGACAAGGTTAGTAAAATAGATATCATTAAAGTTGCCAATCTATTAAAACTCCAGACAGTTTACTTCTTGGAAGGAAAATAAGATGACAAAACTAGTAAAGATAGATTACCCTAATATTGACGAGACACTTTACTATGGTAGATTAGAAAATGGGTTAACAGTTTATTTTATAAAGAAAACAGGATATTCGGAAAAGACGGCTATGTTGACAGTTGACTTTGGTTCTCTTGACAATAGATTGACAGTAGATGGCAAGTCTACTATTGTTCCAGAAGGGATTGCTCATTTTCTAGAGCATAAACTTTTCGAAGATAATACAGGGGAGGACATTTCTCTAGCATTCACTCAGCTGGGTGCAGATACGAACGCTTTCACCAC
This sequence comes from Streptococcus dysgalactiae subsp. dysgalactiae, assembly GCF_900459225.1. Lineage (NCBI taxonomy): Bacteria > Bacillati > Bacillota > Bacilli > Lactobacillales > Streptococcaceae > Streptococcus > Streptococcus dysgalactiae. Next base: position 2,122,297 of record NZ_UHFH01000003.1, on the reverse strand, counting down.
ATTCGATAAGACAAGTTACTTGTTTTCAACTGCTAAGGCATTTTCAGAAGGTCTCAAGTTACTTCAGAGTTTTGTCCTTTCTGCTCACTTTACAGATGAATCCATCAACAGAGAAAAGAAAATTATAGAGCAAGAAATTGACATGTATCAGGACGATCCTGATTACCGTGCCTATAGCGGGATTTTGCAAAATTTATTTCCTAATACTAGCCTAGCTAATGATATTGCAGGAACAAAAGAATCAATTCAAAATATCACAAAAGCTTTGTTGGATGCACACCACTCCTATTTTTATCACCCTTCTAATATGAGTTTATTAGTGATTGGTGATATTGATGTTGACGAAATCTTTTCAGATATCCAAACTTTTCAAAAAGCGCTACCTTTTTCTGAAAAAAAAATGGTGATCGTAGAACAATTGCACCATTATCCAGTCATGCCTTCATCATCTATCGATATGGATGTAGCAACTGCTAAGTTAGTTGTTGGCTTCCGAGGTCATCTCGTTTTAGATAACTATTCTCTATTAACTTACCGTGTGGCCTTAAAATTATTATTGGCCATGCTTCTAGGATGGACTTCTAAAACTTACCATGAATGGTACGAAGAAGGAAAAATAGATGATTCCTTTGATATAGAAATTGAGATTCAAGATGATTTTCAATTTATTTTAATATCGTTGGATACCACTGAACCAATTGCTATGTCAAATCACATTCGCCGTTGTTTAACAGACATTAGGCAATTACAAGAGTTGACGGACAAACATCTAACTCTTTTGAAACAAGAAATGTATGGCGACTTTATTCAAAGTATAGACTCTATTGATCATCTTACGAGTCAATTTAACCTTTATTTGTCTGATAAGGAAACCTATTTTGATCTTCCAAGAATTATAGAGACTATATCCTTGAAAGATATTCTTGTTATTGGGAAAGCCTTTTTTGAAGGAGCAGATGTTTCCGATTTTACTGTCTTTCCAAAATAATTCAAAATCTGCTATAATGGAGTTATTATAATATTTTTGAGGTACCCGTATGAGTGAAAAAAGTCTTGGTGAGGTTTTAAGAGAATCGCGTGTTGGCAAAAATATCACATTAGATGATATTGAATCCAAAACAGGGATTTCTTCCCATTACTTATTGGCAATGGAATTAGATCAATTTAAAATTATTCCAGAAGAGAAATTTGACCAGTATTTAAAAGACTATGCCGATATTGTGGAATTAGATTTCATTACTTTAAAACGACGCTATCATTATCAAGTGAATGCTAAAAAAAAGAGTGATACGAAATCAGTAACAGAAATTGTCGAAGAAAAACTAAGTCAGAAGCGATTGCGAGAAAAAATGGCAACTGGTGGAATGCCTTACCCTCATTACACCTCGACGCCACCTAAAAAAACTCAGGAGACGTTGGTTATTCCTGTCAAAACAGTCGGTGTGGACTCTAAAACCCTTGTAAAGGCTGCTATACCAGCTGCTAGTCAGTTTAAAAATGATGATCGTTTGGTGCCTAAAAAGGCAAATGTCTCACGTTCAAGACGCTATGACAATGGTGATCGCTCTAAAAAATCAATAGTACCCGCTTTTATCTTAGGTTTAGTTGCTCTAGCGATTATCGGGGTTATCTTTTTTGGTGTCTGGAAACAATTTGAAAAAGGTCAGCGTGCTAAAGAAGCTGAAATGACTTTACTTGAGGCTTCTAAAAAATCGAAAGCAGCTTCAAAAGAAAGTTCAAGTGAACCTCAAACTCAAATCACAACTGAAGGCGCAGATAACTACTTGGTAGCAACAGTTACCAAATCGAAAGAAACAGTTGATATCACTGTTTCTTTAACAGATGCAGAAAGTAGTTGGATTTCCTTGACTAATTCTGAAATTGGAGAGAGTGGCACTACACTAACGCAAGAATCTCCGACTTATACGACAACTTTACCTGCTGATGTAACAGAGTCTTTATTGACACTGGGTATCACAAAGGGTGTGTCTGTAACCGTTGACGGACAACCGCTTGACTTATCTGCTTTAACAAGTACTGATTTAAGTTATATTACATTTAAAATTCAATAATTAAGGTACGAAAATGACAAAAAAAGAAAATATTCCCAATTTATTAACCCTTATTCGAATTGTAATGATTCCCCTCTTTCTCCTGGTTACCTCTTTTTCTAATGAACTCAGCTGGCATGTATTTGCAGCTATTATCTTTGCAGCAGCTAGCTTAACTGACTATTTAGATGGGTATCTTGCACGTAAGTGGCATGTTGTTACTAATTTTGGGAAATTTGCTGATCCTCTAGCAGATAAAATGCTTGTGATGAGTGCTTTTATCATGTTAGTTGGACTGGGTCTGGCGCCTGCTTGGGTATCAGCCATTATCATCTGTCGAGAATTGGCTGTGACTGGGCTTCGTTTATTACTTGTTGAAACAGGTGGAGAAGTTTTGGCAGCTGCTATGCCAGGAAAGATAAAAACAACAACTCAAATGTTGTCTATCATTTTCTTGCTTTGTCACTGGACATTATTAGGAAATGTCTTTCTCTATGTTGCTCTTTTCTTTACCATTTATTCTGGTTATGATTACTTCAAAGGAGCAAGTTTTCTCTTCAAGGATACCTTTAAATAATCATGTCAAATATTATTGAACTCAAACAGGTTACATTTCATTACCATCCAAATCAGGAAAAACCAACCTTAAATCAGGTTTCGTTTTATGTGAAACAAGGTGAGTGGTTGTCTATTATTGGTCATAATGGATCAGGAAAATCGACGACTGTTCGTCTCATTGATGGTTTATTAGAAGCTGATTCAGGGGATATTTTTGTAGATGGTGAATTGCTAACAGAAGAAAACGTTTGGGATATTCGTCATAAAATCGGTATGGTATTCCAAAATCCTGACAATCAATTTGTAGGAGCTACAGTTGAAGATGATGTTGCTTTTGGGCTTGAGAACAAAGGAATTACCCATCAAGAGATGAAAGAGCGTGTCAACCAGGCTTTACAACTCGTAGGTATGCAAGATTTTAAAGATAGGGAGCCTTCTCGCTTATCTGGTGGGCAAAAACAACGGGTTGCTATTGCAGGAGCTGTTGCTATGAGGCCGAAAATCATTATTTTAGATGAAGCTACTAGTATGCTTGATCCAAAAGGACGTTTAGAATTGATTGGGACTATTCAGTCGATTCGTGAAGATTACCAGATAACAGTGATTTCCATTACCCATGATTTAGATGAAGTTGCTCTGAGTGATCGCGTCTTAGTGATGAAAGATGGACAAGTGGAGTCAGCCTCAACGCCAGAACAATTGTTTGTAAGAGGCGATGACCTTCTCCAGTTGGGCCTTGATATTCCCTTCACCGCTTCTGTTGTACAGATGCTTAAAGAGGAAGGTTACCCAATTGAAGCTTCTTATTTCACAGAAAAGGAATTAGAAAACCAATTATGTCAATTAATTTCCAAAGTGTAAGTTATACTTATCAAGTAGGGACCCCTTTTGAAGGGCGTGCCCTTTTTGACATTGATTTAACTATTTTAGACGGATCTTATACAGCCTTTATTGGCCATACTGGTTCTGGCAAATCAACGATTATGCAGTTGTTGAATGGATTACATACTCCGACTAAAGGAATTGTTAGGATTGGCAAGCAGGAGATTACAAATCAGTCTAAAAACAAAGATATCAAATCTGTTCGTAAGCAAGTAGGTCTTGTGTTTCAGTTTCCAGAAAGCCAGTTATTTGAAGAAACTGTCTTAAAAGATGTTGCTTTTGGACCTCAAAATTTTGGGGTTTCTCAGGAAGAGGCAGAAGCTTTAGCGCGTGAGAAACTGGCACTTGTAGGCATTTCAGAAAATCTTTTTGATAAAAATCCTTTTGAATTATCAGGAGGTCAAATGCGACGTGTGGCTATTGCTGGTATTTTAGCTATGCAGCCGGACGTTTTAGTTTTGGATGAGCCAACAGCAGGCCTAGATCCAAAAGGTCGAAAGGAATTGATGACCTTATTTAAAAAGCTCCATCAACTAGGAATGACCATTGTCTTGGTAACTCATCTGATGGACGATGTGGCAAACTATGCTGATTTTGTGTATGTTTTGGAAGAGGGAAAAATAATTTTGTCAGGAGAACCAAAGTCTGTTTTTCAACGGGTTCATTTCTTAGAGGAAAAACAACTGGGTGTTCCTAAAGTGACTAAATTCGCTCAAGGACTTGTTGATCGAGGAATGGCTCTTTCTTCTTTACCTATTACCTTAGAAGAGCTTAGGGAGGTGCTTAGACATGGATAAATTGATTCTGGGACGTTATATTCCAGGAAACTCCCTTATTCATCGTCTGGATCCTAGAAGTAAATTGTTAGCAATGATAATTTACATTATTATTATTTTTTGGGCGAATAATGTGGTGACCAATCTATTGATGTTGGGTTTTACCTTAGGTGTTGTTTTCTTATCGAAAATCAAGTTATCATTCTTTTTGAATGGGGTTAAACCAATGATTGGAATTATCCTTTTTACGACTCTATTTCAGATGTTCTTCGCCCAAGGTGGCTCACCTATTTTTCGTCTGGGTATTATTACTATCACTGATTTAGGGCTCAGTCAAGCGATTTTAATTTTTATGCGCTTTGTTTTAATTATTTTCTTTTCAACGTTACTTACCCTAACAACAACCCCCTTGAGTTTATCGGATGCCGTTGAGTCCTTGTTAAAACCTTTAACTAGGTTCAAGGTTCCAGCTCATGAAATTGGGTTGATGCTGTCCTTGAGTTTGCGTTTTGTGCCAACTCTCATGGATGATACTACCCGTATTATGAATGCGCAGAAGGCTCGAGGTGTGGATTTCGGTGAAGGAAACTTGGTTCAAAAAGTGAAATCCATTATCCCTGTTTTAATTCCTTTATTTGCTTCTAGTTTTAAAAGAGCAGATGCCCTGGCTATTGCTATGGAGGCCAGAGGTTATCAAGGAGGAGAGGGTCGTACTAAATACCGTCAGCTAGATTGGCAACTAAAAGATAGTTTAGCAGTGAGCTCAGTTTTAATCTTAGGTATCCTGCTCTTTTTCTTGAAAAATCCTTTATAAGTGTTCAAAAGCATTCAAATAAATAAGAAAGCTCTTCCATTTCTGTTTGAAGATTGGGAGAGCCTTTTCATACCTATAACTTCTTGTAATATCAATACTGCTGTAATAATTTTAATATATCTTCAATGGCAAGGTAATAATTAAAGGCTATTATGGATAACGGAGAAAAGTGAGGTATTTATTGAATGTTTAAAAAAGAAAATTTAAAACAACGTTATTTTAGTTTTGGGGTTATCGCAGTTGCTATTGCGATGTTAGCAGTTATTTTTGCATTTTCAAGCAAAAATGTTGATACAGATTCTTACGCTAAGAAATCTGAGCCTAAGGTTATCAAAAAAGTAAAAAAAGCTAAACAACCTAGTCAAGAAGCTGTTAAAGAAGAGCCAAAAGAGGAATCTGCTGAGGCAACTTCAGAACCAGCTCCAGCAGCTTACAGCTCAGGTGGTGTTGTTCTTTCTAACGGAAATACTGCTGGTGTGGTTGGTAGTCAAGCAGCAGCTCAGATGGCAGCTGCAACTGGTGTCCCACAATCAACATGGGAACACATTATTGCGCGTGAATCTAATGGTAATCCAAGTGCTGCGAATGCTTCAGGCGCATCAGGTTTATTCCAAACGATGCCAGGTTGGGGATCAACAGCAACTGTTCAAGATCAAGTGAATTCCGCTTTGAATGCTTACCGTGCACAAGGCTTATCAGCTTGGGGATATTAAGCTCATTAAAAATAACAATCAAAAATGGCTGTCAGCAAGTTTGACAGTCATTTTTGATTGTTTCAGCTTAAGGTTGACAGATTTTGGAGAAGAGTGTAAATATCGAGAGGTTGTTTGACAGTGTAATTAGCTTTACTCAATTGTAACTCTTCTTGACTGCCAAAACCCCTAGTCACGCCGATTTATGGTCACGGATAGAAGTAGGACCAAAGGCTCCTGTAAAGTAATCGGCAATACCGAGGTTGGCTAACATTTGGATAGCCATCGGTTAATGTTTACTAGTGGTTACATATAGGTCAAAGCCTTCCTGTACTAACGTTCTTAAAAGTGTCTCGATATTATCGTAGACAGATACTTGATAGCCCCCAGATTCTTTGTAGAATGCTCTGAAATATAAAATAGCTTGTTCAACTTGGTCCTTATTTTTAAAACAGGCTCTAAAAGTTGTTTCTAAAGGAGAGCCAATGTAAGTTGATAATAAGCTAGCATTTGGGACGATGTGATTCATTTGTTTAAAAGTATATTGAAAGGCATTTAATATACCAGGACTTAAGTCAACCAAAGTCCCCTCCCAAAATCAGTAGACGTTATTCACCAAAAATTTCTTTACTATAACGACGACCTGTTGGGGTTGCTGCTAGTCCTCCTTCAGCCGTTTCACGGAAAGCAGTTGGCATAGCAGAACCTACCTGATACATTGCATCAATCACCTCGTCTACCGGGATTTGGGATTCAATGTCAGCTAAAGCCATATCAGCTGCAACGAGGGCAAAGCTTGCTCCCAAAGCATTTCGCTTCACACAAGGAACCTCTACTAAGCCAGCAACAGGATCACAAATAAGCCCCAATAGGTTTTTGATAACAAAAGCAATCGCTTGACTGGCTTGACGAGCGGTACCACCTGATGCTTTGACGAGTGCAGCAGCACTCATAGCAGATGCTGATCCCACCTCTGCTTGACATCCTCCTTCAGCTCCAGAAATAGAGGCATTGTTTCCGATAACAAGACCAAACGCACCAGCTGTAAAGAGGAACTCTAATTGTTCTTTTTCAGATAAGTTAAGCTTATCAATGGCTGTGGAAAGGACAGCTGGCAGACAACCAGCACTACCAGCAGTGGGGGTTGCACAAACAAGCCCCATCTTAGCATTTAGTTCATTGACAGCCATGGCATTTCTAACAGCAGTGAGCACGGTGGTATCAGCCAGTGTCTTCCCTTCTTGGATGTAGTGTTCCATTTTGAGGGCATCACCACCTGTTAGCCCGCTGATTGATTTGGTAGGCGTCAACCCTTTTTGAACGGACTCTTTCATAATTTCTAAATTGCGAGACATGATTGTAATGATGTCTTCTCGACTTCGTCCGGTCATCTCAATTTCTGTGGTAATCATTAACTCCGCTACATTGCCACCAAATTCTTGATCAGCTTGTTTGACAAGTTCTTCAATAGTGTAAAACATAACTTTCCTCTCTAGTCAAAGAAGTTGACATTGTGGATATTAGGAATTTTAGCAATCGACTTGATAGTTTCCTGACATTCTCTACAATCAACTTCAATAATCATGATTGCTTTTTCTCCAGCTGATTCACGAGTAACATTCATTGTAGCAATATTGATATTATGAGAAGATAAGATATCTGTGACTTTTGCAATCATGCCAGGAATATCTTGGTGGACAGTAATAATGGTAGGAGTATTCATAGATAATGAGACAGAGAAACCATTTAATTCTGTAACTTGGATATTTCCTCCTCCAATGGAAACACCAGTAACACTCATGCTTTTATCAGCTTTTTTAACACTGATTTTAACCGTATTGGGATGGGGGGCATTACTATCTTTTAAAATATCCCAATAAATTTTAATGCCTTTTTGGTGGGCAATTTCAAGGGAACACTTGATGTCAGGGTTATCAGTGTCCATTCCCATAATTCCAGCAACCAGAGCTTTATCAGTTCCATGTCCTTTATAAGTTTTTGCAAATGAATTATAGAGATGGAAAGTAACCTCATCGGGAAGTTCTCCAAATATGGAATGGACAATCTTGCCAATTCTAACTGCACCAGCAGTGTGGCTACTTGAAGGGCCAATCATTACTGGTCCAATAATATCAAAAACTGATTGAAATTTTTGTGCATTCATAGGCAACTCCATTTTTTATTTTTACATTCATTATAACAGAAAATAAAAAATACTTTTATAGTTGTAAAAAATACTTTATTGATAAAAAGATTGGTGTTCTAACTAATTACTGATATAATAGTTTAAGCATCTAAAATGCTTCAAAATCGACCTTCAAATCGACTTTTGAAAACGACGACCTTCAATCGTCTACTGTTGATAATGAAGAATAATTGTTTCTAATTCTAATGTAACGATTTTCTTCATATCTTTAAATTGATGGGAGAATTTTTATGACAGATAACTCAAACACACGTGTTGTTGTTGGTATGAGTGGTGGTGTTGATTCATCTGTGACAGCTTTGCTTTTAAAGGAGCAGGGGTACGATGTCATCGGTGTTTTTATGAAAAACTGGGATGATACAGATGAATTTGGTGTATGTACAGCAACTGAAGATTACAAAGATGTAGCAGCAGTTGCCGATCAGATTGGCATTCCTTACTACTCAGTTAATTTTGAAAAAGAATATTGGGATAGAGTCTTTGAGTATTTTCTAGCTGAGTACCGAGCAGGTAGAACTCCAAATCCTGATGTTATGTGTAACAAGGAAATCAAGTTTAAAGCCTTTCTTGACTACGCGATGACACTCGGGGCAGATTATGTGGCAACGGGACACTACGCTCAAGTAAAGCGAGACGAAGATGGTGTAGTTCACATGTTACGTGGTGCTGATAATGGTAAGGATCAAACTTACTTCTTAAGTCAATTATCTCAAAAACAATTGCAAAAAACTTTGTTCCCTTTAGGACATTTACAAAAACCAGAAGTGAGGCAAATTGCTGAGCGGGCGGGGCTTGCAACAGCTAAGAAGAAAGATTCAACTGGCATTTGTTTTATCGGAGAAAAGAATTTTAAAACCTTTTTAAGTCAGTATTTACCTGCTCAAAAAGGACAGATGATGACTGTTGATGGGCGTGACATGGGAGAACATGCTGGTCTCATGTATTACACTATTGGTCAACGTGGGGGTCTTGGAATTGGCGGTCAACATGGAGGAGACAATCAACCGTGGTTTGTGGTCGGTAAAGATTTGTCACAAAACATTTTATATGTTGGCCAAGGTTTTTATCATGAGTCACTGATGTCAACTAGTCTTGATGCCTCTATTGTTCACTTTACACGTGAGGTGCCAGAAGAGTTTACATTAAAATGTACCGCTAAATTCCGCTATCGTCAACCCGATTCCAAGGTTACTGTTCATGTTAAAGGAGACAAGGCAGAAGTTGTTTTTGCAGAGCCACAGCGTGCTATTACTCCCGGTCAAGCTGTTGTTTTCTATGACGGCGAAGAATGTCTTGGTGGTGGTATGATTGATATGGCCTATAGAGATAGACAACCTTGTCAATACATTTAAAAATGAAGTCATAAATTAAGAGGCGTTAGAAATGGTTTCAAAATTTATATTGACCTTTATGGCTTTTTTTGCCATTATGAACCCCTTATCCAATTTACCAGCTTACATTGCCTTGGTAGCAGATGATGACCAGATTATTTCTAAAAGGATAGCTCGTAAAAGTTTAACGATTGTATTTGTTATTATAGCTATAATTGTGATGACAGGACATGCTCTGTTTACTTTATTTGGTATCACGATAGCTGCTTTAAGAATAGCAGGTGGTATTTTAGTGGCTCTAACAGGCTACCATATGATTAATGGTGTTCATTCACCAGATGCGAAACATGTGGGAAACGAGTTAGTAGCAGATCCAACGGCTGTTGCTGTGTCTCCCCTAGCTATGCCACTATTTGCAGGTCCGGGTACCATAGCTACAGCTATCACTTTATCTCAAGGAGGCTGGGAACATCGTCTCATAACCTTGACAGCTTTTTTGCTTCTTTGTTTACTGACTTACCTACTTTTGCTAAGCGCCAAAGATATTGCTCGTTTTTTAGGTCAAAATATTATGGCTATTATCACCCGGTTGACGGGGCTTATCCTGACAACTATAGGTATGCAAATGTTAATTATGGGTATTCAAGGAGCTTTTAAGTAACTTGACAAATTGTTGACAAAATTGTTAAGTAACTTGACAAAGGTGTCAATAAGTAACTAACGTGTAGAATTGACAATTCCCAAGGAATTTTTTAAAATAGATAGTAACAATAGCAATGATGGTCAAAGCTCATGAATATTGTAGGTTTTTTGTCCTGCAATTTTCTAGGGTTTTGGCTCTTTTTATGGTTTGGTTCGAGAAATGAGGTGACGAATGGGAATGGATTTTAGAACGACTAGAGGTCAGACAACCTTTAGTTTAAGAGCTAGTGCTTTGATGATTAGAGAGGATAAGATTTTTTTAACCAGAGATGCAACTGGCAAATATTACACCATTGGTGGTGCAAGCCTAGTAGGTGAAAAAACACGTGAGACTGTTTTACGTGAAACCTTAGAAGAAGTCGGAATCTCTGTCGAAGTGAATCAATTAGCTTTTGTTGTTGAGAATCGATTTTATAGTGCCGATGTTTTTTGGCATAATATTGAATTTCATTATCTTGTTCATCCTTTAGAAGAGCCTAAACTTGAGATGATAGAAAATACCAAGAAACAGATGTGTGAATGGGTTCCAATTAGTCAGCTGGATCAAATTAATCTCGTTCCTGAGTTTTTACAAACCGAGTTGGCTAAATGGCCAGGACATATTGTCCACATTGAAGGCTAAACGGAAGCGTATGATTTAAAATTAATAGACTGAAATAAAGGATTTAAAAAAATGACACATGAATTTACAGAAAGCTATGACGTCATTGTCATAGGTGCAGGTCATGCTGGTGTTGAAGCGAGTTTGGCCACTAGTCGTATGGGTTGTAAAACTTTATTGGCAACAATCAACCTTGATATGTTGGCTTTTATGCCGTGTAATCCTTCTATTGGAGGATCTGCTAAAGGGATAGTAGTACGAGAAATCGATGCTCTTGGCGGCGAAATGGGTAAAAATATTGATAAAACCTATATCCAGATGAAAATGCTTAATACAGGTAAGGGACCAGCTGTACGCGCTCTGCGAGCTCAAGCAGATAAATCCCTGTATGCGCGTGAGATGAAACATACCGTTGAAAAACAGGCTAATTTGACTCTTCGCCAAACGATGATTGATGATATTCTAGTGGAAGATGGTCGAGTGGTAGGTGTTTTAACAGCAACAGGACAAAAATTTGCGGCTAAAGCTGTTGTAGTGACAACAGGAACAGCCCTCCGTGGGGAAATTATTTTAGGAGAGCTCAAATATTCCTCTGGTCCTAATAATAGTTTGGCCTCAGTAACCTTAGCAGATAATTTAAAAAAACTCGGCTTAGAAATTGGCAGATTTAAAACAGGTACTCCTCCTCGTGTCAAAGCATCTTCTATTGATTACGATCAAACGGAAATTCAGCCAGGTGATGACAAACCTAATCATTTTTCATTTATGTCAAAAGATGCTGATTATCTCAAAGATCAAATTCCATGCTGGTTGACTTATACGAATCAAATCAGTCATGATATCATTAATCAGAACCTTTACAGAGCACCGATGTTTTCTGGTATCGTTAAAGGTGTTGGCCCTCGTTATTGCCCATCCATTGAAGATAAGATTGTTCGCTTTTCAGATAAAGAACGTCATCAACTTTTCCTAGAGCCAGAAGGATGTGATACAGAGGAAGTGTATGTTCAAGGTCTGTCAACGAGTCTTCCAGAAGATGTTCAAAAAGAATTGATTCATTCTATCAAGGGACTTGAAAAGGCTGAAATGATGCGAACTGGTTATGCTATTGAATATGATATTGTTTTACCTCATCAGCTACGTGCCACGCTTGAAACTAAATTAATTTCAGGGCTCTTTACGGCTGGGCAAACCAATGGAACTTCTGGGTACGAAGAGGCTGCTGGTCAAGGGATTATTGCTGGTATCAATGCTGCTCTTAAAGTTCAAGGTAAGCCAGAGCTTATTTTGAAACGGAGCGATGCTTATATTGGCGTTATGATTGATGATTTGGTTACCAAAGGAACCTTGGAACCTTATCGATTGTTGACATCGCGAGCTGAGTATCGTTTGATTTTACGTCATGATAACGCTGATATGCGGTTGACAGAAATTGGTCGCGACATTGGGTTGGTTGATGATGACCGTTGGAATGCTTTTGAAATTAAGAAAAACCAATTTGATAACGAATTAAAACGGTTAGACAGTATCAAGTTAAAACCGATTAAAGAAACCAATGACCGCGTTCAAGATCTAGGCTTCAAACCGTTAACCGATGCGATGACTGCTAAAGAATTCATGCGTCGTCCAGAAATTGATTACGCTACGGTGGTTTCTTTTGTTGGGTCTGCGGCAGAAGATTTAGATGCTAAAATCATTGAACTTTTGGAAACAGAAATCAAGTACGAAGGCTACATTCGTAAGGCTTTAGATCAAGTTGCTAAGATGAAGCGGATGGAAGAAAAAAGAATTCCTGCTAATATTGATTGGGATGCTATTGATTCCATTGCAACGGAAGCGCGTCAAAAATTTAAAAAGATTAATCCTGAAACGATTGGTCAAGCTAGCCGTATTTCGGGCGTTAACCCTGCTGATATTAGCATTTTAATGATCTATTTAGAAGGAAATGGTAAGGCGCGTCGTAAATCCTAGTCCAGACATGAAATTGTAACCTCAAACCAACTGACAGCTCTGTATTTCAGGGCTGTTTTATGATATAATAAGGGCTTAAGAGGTTAGAGGATGAAAAGATTTCGTTTTGAAACCATTCATTTAATTATGATGGGCTTGATTTTATTTGGATTGCTAGCGCTTTGCGTTAGAATTATGCAGTCGAAAATGCTGATCCTATCAGCCATTTTTCTTGTATTACTATTTGTTGTTGCACTTCTTTGGTACCAAAAAGAGGTATACGAATTATCAGATTTAGATCACATTGAATTATTAAATGAGCAGACAGAAGATAATCTCAAAACACTTTTAGATAAAATGCCTGTTGGTGTTGTTCAGTTTGATCAAGTAACTAATGCCGTTGAGTGGTATAATCCTTATGCCGAGTTAATTTTTACGACAGAAGATGGTCTTTTACAGAATCATTTAATTCAACAAATACTCACTGAAAAGCGTCGAGGAGACATTTCGCAGACATTTGAAGTTTCTGGTAATAAGTACACGTCCTATATTGACGTCGCGTCGGGAATTTTTTACTTTTTTGATAGTTTTGTAGGTAATAGACAGTCCGCTGATGCTAGCATGTTAAGACCTGTTGTCGGTATTATCTCTGTTGATAATTACGATGATCTCACAGATGATTTATCTGATGCGGACACCTCCAAGATTAATTCGTTTGTAGCGAATTTTATTGACGAATTTATGGAGTCAAAACAGATTTTTTATCGTCGTGTCAATATGGACCGTTATTATTTCTTTACGGATTTTAAGACCCTAAAAGAATTAATGGATGATAAATTTTCTGTTTTAGAAGAATTTCGCAAAGAAGCTCAGGAAGCACAGCGCCCCTTGACCCTTAGTATAGGTATCTCATTTGGCGAAGAAAAACATAGCCAAATTGGACAAGTGGCTCTTGAAAACCTTAATATTGCGCTTGTTCGAGGAGGGGATCAGATTGTCATTCGTGAAAATGCGGATCACACCAATCCTATTTACTTTGGTGGCGGTTCTGTATCAACGATTAAACGCTCTAGGACACGTACCCGGGCGATGATGACAGCTATCTCAGATCGTATTAAGATGGTGGACAATGTCTTTATTGTCGGGCATAGAAAACTCGATATGGATGCCTTAGGTTCTGCTGTTGGGATGCAGTTTTTTGCAAGCAATATTATTGAAAATAGTTTCGCGGTGTATAATCCGGATGAAATGAGTTCAGATATTGAGAGAGCTATCGAACGTCTTCAGGCTGACGGCAAAACTCGTCTCATTAGCATTTCGCAAGCCATGGGCTTGGTAACTCCAAGATCTCTTTTGGTAATGGTTGATCACTCTAAAATTTCACTGACCCTGTCTAAAGAATTTTATGAGCACTTCGAAGATGTTATCGTTGTCGACCACCATAGAAGGGATGATGATTTCCCAGATAATGCTATTCTAACCTTTATCGAAAGTGGGGCAAGTAGCGCAGCCGAATTGGTGACAGAACTCATTCAATTTCAAAATGCCAAAAAACGGTTAAATAAAATTCAAGCCAGTGTTTTAATGGCTGGTATTATGCTTGATACTAAAAACTTTTCGACACGTGTCACAAGTCGAACTTTTGATGTCGCTAGTTATTTAAGAAGCAAAGGGAGTGATAGCGTTGAAATTCAAACTATCTCAGCAACAGATTTTGATGAGTATAAACAAGTCAATGAAATTATCCTCCAAGGCCAGCGTCTAGGTGACAGTATTATTGTGGCAGCAGGTGAAAATGGGAAACTTTACAGTAATGTTATTGCTAGTAAAGCGGCGGACACCATATTGTCAATGGCACATGTTGAAGCTAGCTTTGTGTTAGTAGAAACAGAATCACACAAGATTGCCATTTCAGCTAGAAGTCGCAGTAAAATTAATGTTCAGCGTGTGATGGAAAAATTAGGAGGTGGGGGTCACTTTAATTTGGCTGCTTGTCAATTGCCAGACATTAGCCTTCCCCAAGCTAAAGCGTTATTATTAGAAACTATTGATAGTACAATGAAAGAGACAGGAGAGGTGGAATCATGAAAGTTATTTTCTTAGCAGATGTTAAAGGAAAAGGAAAAAAAGGGGAAATCAAAGAGGTCCCAACAGGCTATGCTCAAAATTTCCTTATTAAGAAAAATTTAGCTAAAGAAGCAACTCGTCAAAGCATCGGTGAATTAAAAGGAAAACAAAAAGCCGAAGAAAAAGCTCAAGCTGAAATTTTAGCAGAAGCTCAAGCAGTTAAGGCTATTTTGGATGAAGACAAGACACGTGTTCAATTTCAAGAAAAAGTTGGCCCAGATGGACGTACATTTGGTTCCATCACAGCTAAAAAGATTTCAGAAGAATTGCAAAAGCAATTTGGGGTAAAAGTTGATAAACGTCATATTATTTTAGATCATCCTATCCGTGCCATTGGTTTGGTTGAAGTTCCTGTGAAATTACATAAGGAAGTAACAGCTGAGATTAAATTGGCTATCACAGAAGCATAAGAGACAAAACGGAATAAGATTTGGAGGTGTTGAGGTTGCCTGAAGTAGCTGAATTACGAGTTCAACCCCAAGATTTATTGGCAGAACAATCTGTCTTAGGCTCAATCTTTATCTCGCCTGATAA
Source organism: Streptococcus dysgalactiae subsp. dysgalactiae (assembly GCF_900459225.1). Classification (NCBI taxonomy): domain Bacteria; kingdom Bacillati; phylum Bacillota; class Bacilli; order Lactobacillales; family Streptococcaceae; genus Streptococcus; species Streptococcus dysgalactiae. The sequence goes on along the minus strand of NZ_UHFH01000003.1, from coordinate 2,107,073 downwards.
GCTGATTACAGTGAGAGAATTTATCAGTCCAGACGATTTTTATAAGTACGCTCATAAAATTATCTTTCGGGCAATGATTACCCTCAGCGATCGTAACGATGCCATTGATGCAACAACTGTTAGAACAATTTTAGATAATCAAGGAGACTTGCAAAACATTGGCGGTTTGTCCTATATTGTTGAATTGGTCAATAGTGTTCCAACAAGTGCCAATGCTGACTATTATGCTAAAATTGTTGCTGAAAAGGCGATGTTGCGTGATATCATTGCTAGATTGACAGATACTGTCAACTTGGCGTATGAAGGGGCCTCTGCTTCAGAAGACATTATTGCTGGTGCAGAAAGAGCATTAATTGAAATTAATGAGCACAGTAACCGTAGCGGTTTTCGTAAAATTTCAGATGTGCTAAAAGTTAACTATGAAAATTTGGAAGCTCGTTCGAAGCAGACTTCTGATGTCACTGGTTTACCAACGGGCTTTAGAGATCTTGATAAAATTACAACAGGTTTACACCCTGATCAACTCATTATTCTAGCCGCTCGTCCAGCAGTAGGTAAAACAGCTTTTGTCCTTAACATTGCCCAAAATGTAGGAACGAAGCAAAAGAGGGCTGTTGCTATTTTTTCTTTGGAGATGGGAGCAGAGAGTCTTGTTGACCGTATGTTGGCAGCTGAGGGAATGGTTGATTCGCATAGCTTACGGACAGGTCAATTGACAGATCAAGATTGGAATAACGTCACCATTGCTCAAGGAGCATTGGCAGAAGCACCAATTTATATTGATGACACGCCAGGTATTAAAATCACTGAAATTCGGGCAAGGTCACGAAAATTGTCCCAAGAAGTTGATGGCGGTTTAGGACTGATTGTAATTGACTACTTACAGTTGATTACAGGAACCAAACCAGAAAATCGGCAACAAGAAGTGTCAGATATTTCAAGACAGCTTAAAATTCTAGCTAAGGAATTAAAAGTCCCAGTTATTGCCCTTAGTCAGCTTTCCCGTGGTGTTGAACAAAGACAGGATAAGCGACCGGTGCTATCAGATATTCGAGAATCGGGATCTATTGAGCAAGATGCGGATATTGTGGCCTTCTTATATCGTGATGACTATTATCGGAAAGAGGGTGAAGAAGCTGAAGAAGCCATTGAAGACAATACCATTGAAGTAATTCTTGAGAAAAACAGGGCTGGGGCGCGTGGAACAGTGAAACTGATGTTCCAAAAAGAATACAATAAATTCTCAACCATAGCCCAATTTGAGGAAAGATAAGAAAGAGAGAAAAAAATGAGTGATGCATTTGCAGATGTTGCAAAAATGAAGAAAATCAAAGAAGATATCAAAGCCCACGAAGGGCAACTAGTAGAGTTAACGCTTGAAAATGGTCGTAAACGTGAGAAAAATAAGATTGGTCGATTGATTGAAGTTTACAGTTCCTTATTTATTATCGAGTATAATGATAGTTCAGATATCCCAGGAGCAATCAATAATTCTTACGTTGAATCTTATACTTATTCAGATATTTTAACTGAAAAAACATTGATTCGTTATTTAGATTGATTTTTGCCTCATAGAGGCTTTTTCTTTACAGTAAATTGATAGCTTGGTCAACATGAATTGCTGTCACTGTCGCTCTATTCTTCTCTATTTTGGCAAAAGTCCTGTAAAAGAGAGTGCGTTTTAGTTAAACTGAGTTCAAAAAGGAAGTCTCATTATGGACAAACAAACGATTTTAGCCCTAAAATTAAAAGATTACCGAGATAAGAATGGCTTGACACAAGAGCAATTGGAGATATCCGATAAAACGATTTCCAAGTAAACGGAACATGTTGGCTATTTCAAAACGACTAGGTTTTTCCATTGAAACACGTTTGATAGAGAGCCAAGAAAAAATAGTCAAGGTTTAAGGAATGGAAATTATCTTTTAGATTATTTCTTTCTGTTGTTGCGATTGCTTTTATTATCATAACTATAGCATCACATAACATCGTCTTTCTATCATCAGTAGTTATTTGTCTCATATTTGGCCTTAAAAAGCTAAACTGATAATTATATCGTAATGTATTGACTTTACAATATAACTTTACTATGGTATACTATTCTTTGTGCGAAATAACAGCAGAAAAATATGAAGCTCGTCAACAGGTGGTTATCTATTCAAGTAACCTTTGCTGTTTAGGCGAAAACCCCCTGCACGAATCAGGATTTTTCAAACAGTTATTTCCTCAAAAAATTTAGAGGAGGACATGCAATATGTCACGTTATACTGGTCCATCATGGAAACAATCACGTCGCCTTGGTTTGTCACTTACAGGCACAGGTAAAGAATTGGCACGTCGTAACTACGTTCCAGGTCAACACGGTCCAAACAACCGTAGCAAACTTTCAGAGTATGGTTTGCAACTTGCTGAGAAACAAAAACTTCGTTTCTCATATGGTTTAGGTGAGAAACAATTCCGTAACTTGTTCGTACAAGCTACAAAAATCAAAGAAGGAACTCTTGGTTTCAACTTTATGGTTCTTTTAGAGCGTCGTCTTGACAATGTTGTATACCGTTTAGGTCTTGCAACTACTCGTCGTCAAGCACGTCAATTCGTTAACCACGGACACATCCTTGTTGATGGTAAACGTGTTGATATCCCTTCATACCGCGTTGAAGCTGGTCAAGTGATCTCAGTTCGTGAAAAATCAATGAAAGTTCCTGCAATCCTTGAAGCTGTTGAAGCTACTCTTGGACGTCCAGCTTTCGTATCTTTTGATGCTGAAAAACTTGAAGGTTCACTAACTCGCCTTCCAGAGCGCGATGAAATCAACCCAGAAATCAACGAAGCACTTGTCGTTGAATTCTACAACAAAATGCTTTAATTTTAAGATTAAACTTACAAAAAGCCTACAACAGTGGGCTTTTTTGTATCTCGTAACAAGTTTATTCTAATCTATGGTTTATAAAAAAAGTCATCAGTCTTACTGATGGCTTGTAACAATAATACTTGCGTAAGGGGTACTATTTAGGTACTCGTAAGCATTTTGAGAACGAATTGTGTCATTTCTTGAGGTGATTCTTTTTTACCTTTTGCAATCCAACTTTGACAGACACCAAAAAAGGCATGCGCTAAGTAGATGCTTCGGTATTCTTTTTCTGTTTGAGATAACTCTTCAGTACTGAATTTATCTTGTAAATCAGTGGTTATCAGAAGGCGAACTTTATTGATGATGAAGGTTTGTATTTCTTTGGTGCCGTTAGCAGATAAAAGAGAAGAGAGAAGCTGTTCTCTTTGGAGAAAATCAAAGACTTCAAGGAAGGCCTGTTCTTTATTTTGGTATTCTTTTTCAAAAATGTATTCTAACTTATGGAAAAAGGTTTGCTGGTAATAGTCAATCATTTCATATTTATCTTTATAGTGAGTGTAAAAACTCGATCGGCTAATACCAGCCGTTTTAGCAAGTTTAATGGTTGTAATGTCATCAAAACTTTCGGTTTTTAATAGGATAACCATTGCTTTTAGAATTGCTTGTCTTGTGTTTTCTTTTCGGTTGATCATTATCAGAATCTCCTTTTGAACACTTTTAGACATAATGTCCAAAAACGATGTCTTTTATCTTGTAAATTTTGATTTTACTTGTATAATATATTCTATCATAATTTTTGAACAGTATGTCCATTTTAGGAGAAAAAATGTTAGAAGAACTTAAAGCACTTATTAAAAATCCAAAATTAATCATTACAATGATTGGTGTGGCAATGGTTCCCGCCTTATATAATTTATCGTTTTTAGGATCAATGTGGGATCCTTATGGTCGTGTCAATGACCTTCCCATTGCTGTTGTTAATCAAGATAAGCCTGCAAAGATGGCTGATGAATCATTAACAATCGGCGATGATATGGTGGACAAGATGTCTAAAAACAAAGAGTTAGACTATCATTTTGTATCTTCAAAAAGCGCTCAAAAAGGTCTTAAAAAAGGTGATTATTATATGGTCATTACTTTACCCGAAGATCTTTCTCAGCGAGCAACAACCTTATTAAATCCCGAACCCCAAAAACTAACTATCCGTTACCAAACTAGTAAAGGACGTGGAATGGTCGCTGCTAAGATGGGGGAAACAGCGATGACTAAACTGAAAGAGTCTGTTTCGCAAAACATTACGAAGACTTACACCTCAGCAGTTTTTAGCAGTATGACGGAGCTCCAATCAGGATTAAAAGAAGCCTCAACTGGAAGTCAAGCACTGGCTTCAGGAGCGAAGACCGCTCAGGCGGGGAGTCAAACACTTTCGACGAACTTAGCAGCCTTAACGGGTGCTAGCCAACAGTTTCAACAAGGTACTAGACGATTGACATCAGGTTTGACTACTTATACAGATGGTGTCAACCAAGTCAAGAATGGATTAGGAACATTATCAACGGATATCCCCAATTATCTGAACGGGGTTTCTAGGTTATCCCAGGGAGCTTCTCAGCTTAATCAGGGTCTTTCACAGTTGACACAAGCAACAACACTTTCTGATGAGAAAGCTAAGGGAATTCAATCCTTAATTGTAGGGCTACCGGTCCTAAATCAAGGCATTCAACAACTAAATACAGAGCTATCAACAATGGAACCCCCTCACCTTAATGCTGATGAGCTAGGTAATAGCTTAGGAACTATCGCTCAAGCTGCCAAACAAGTCATTGCGGAAGAGACTGACACTCAGAATGAACAACTATCGGCTCTTCAAGCTACTAGCGTTTACCAATCATTAACTGCTGAACAACAAGGAGAGTTAGCTGCGGCCCTCAGTCAATCTGATAAAAGTCAAACCGTATCTGCAGCTCAAACTATTTTAAGTTCTGTTCAAACACTGTCAACAGGTTTACAAACTCTGTCCCAAGGAAATAGCTTAGCTCAATTAGACCAGCTTAAAGCAGCTGTTTCCCAGATTGCGAGTCAGTCTAACCACGCTTTACCTGGAGCGAGTTCTGTATTATCTGAGTTGTCAATGGGATTATCAAAGGTAAATGGTAGTTTAAATCAACAGGTTCTACCAGGAAGTAATCAATTGACAACAGGATTAGCACACTTAAACGGGTATAATACTGCCATTGGTTCTGGGGTAACAAAACTCTCAGAAGGAGCGACAGCTCTATCAACAAAATCAAGGGAATTATTGAAAGGCAGTCAACAATTATCAGAAGATGCAGGTAAACTAGCCAATGGTAGTTTCCAATTGAGTCAAGGTGGCAATCAATTAACAAGTGGATTGACAGACTTGTCAACAGGCTTGTCAACGTTAAACGGTTCTTTGGCCAAAGCTTCTCAACAGTTATCACTTGTTTCCGTACAAGATAGAAACGCTAGAGCAGTTTCAAAACCAGTTTTATTAAACGAAAAAGACAGGGATGATGTCAAGACAAATGGGATTGGTATGGCACCTTATATGATTGCCGTTTCTCTAATGGTTGTGGCCTTGTCAACTAATGTTATCTTTGCTAATTCTTTATCTGGTCGTCCAGTTAAGAATAAGTGGGATTGGGCCAAACAAAAATTTGTGATTAATGGGTTCATTTCAACTGTGGGTTCTATTATTCTTTACTTAGCTATTCAGCTATTGGGATTTGAAGCACATTATGGCATGAAAACCTTAGGTTTTATCATATTAAGCGGTTGGACGTTGATGGCACTTGTCACAGCCTTAGTTGGGTGGGATGATCGCTATGGTTCCTTTGCTTCTTTAGTTATGCTATTACTTCAAGTTGGTTCTTCGGGTGGATCCTATCCCATTGAGTTAAGTGGGGCATTTTTTCAAACGTTACACCCTTTCTTGCCAATGACTTATGTGGTGTCTGGTTTGCGACAAACTATTTCTTTGGATGGCAATATTGGACTTGAAATCAAAGTGTTAACAGGCTTTCTATTAGCATTTACGGTGTTAGCACTGCTCATTTATCGACCTAAGAAAACTGTTTAAGGTTGAGTAAATAAGACAAAAAACAGCATCTCAAGTCATTATGTTAGATGCTGTTTTTTGTCTTATTGTTACAAGTGGTTGACAGTACTTTTTAAAGTCAATGGTTATTTTACAAGTTAGGGGCTATTTTAGAATAATATCTCCCTTGTTGAGTTCAACTGTCAAGCTTCCAGTAGCTTTCTCAGTATTAGCAGTGTAAGTAATGCTATCTGAAGTTGTTCCTTTATCAATTTTCGCAGGAATAAGCAGTGATCCAAGTGAGATTTTACCATCTTCGGTTTTTGTCTTATAGGTGGTCGTCTTTGGATCGGTCAAAGTTATGTCAACAGCAACATTACCACCACTAATAGTATTATTGCCTTTAAGGGTAAGAGCATGAGCAGTGAATATAGCACCATTATCATTGGTTTCCTCGTTTTCTTGCTCACTAGTAACAGTGAAAATCACATTTTCAAGGCTTGTTTCTTCGGCTTCAACCCCACCAGGAGATAGATATTGGATGGTGACAGATCTAAGATTAGTATTTTTTGTGGTTAATTGTCCATGCCCTAAGCTAATCGTCCCATTTTCTAAACTAGAATTCGTAAGGCTTGACAACGAATAGTCGGCTTTCAACTCAAGATTGGCTAATAAGCTATCAGTAGCATCAAATGTTCCAAAAACCTTCCCTTTCTTTATTCTAGTATTTAGAAGTGTCAGACCACCACTGAATTCAAGGTCTTGAATCGTTAAATCCGATATAGTGGCTTGGGGCATGCTTGAGCCTTTGAACTCTTTAAGATTGGTACCTTTTGGAAGCGTTATGGTAGTGGTACGATAGTTGTGGTTTCGGTCACTTTTATTTAATCCAAACCCAATCAGTTCAATACCTCCGGTGATGATGACATCTCTGGGTTTTTCAGAAATATGAAGTGTCTCGTTCTCTATTTTAATTTCTAAAGGATCAATAAATTTAGGATGTGTGTAATAGGTTACTGTTGGTTTTTTGACAGGCCCTGTTTCTACTGTAATAGTTGAAAAATTGGTATCAATATCAAGAGCTATTACGTGATCAAATGTTTGGATAACCTTTTTAGGGGCTGTTTGGTGTTTAATGTCTTGAAGCCCGCAAGTTGCATAACCAGCTCCTAAAAGAATGGCTCCTAAAACAATACACACGACACTGGTCATAAAACATTTGCGTGAGATATTTTTCATGCTTGAGCTCCTTTCTTGTGACTAATCCATTTAATAAAGGCAACGAAGGCACGTCCTGAAAAACGCAGGAGTGCAGTGGCAATAATCCAAATGAGAATACTACCACCAAAGCTCAGCAAGGCGCCACCAATTCCCATAGCCTGAGCAGGAAGAGATGAACCAAGTAAAGTCAAACTTTCAAAGAGGGTGATTCCTGCAACAAGTACCCCAACAAGGCCAAAAACATAGGCAGCAACGATGACTGTTATTCCAGCCATGAGGCAAGCAATAATAAAGAGAATTAAAGCCAATAAAACTGGTAAAGCGATAGGCGCAGCAAAGAGTGCTAAAATAGTTAGCCCGACGATAGTTGCTCGCTTTTCAGGTGTTTTTTCAGGACTTGCCATGTGTTTTCCTAAAACATTTGCGATGATTTCACTAGCGGCCTCTTTGGGGCTTCCTAAATCCTCGATAACTTGATTTTCTTTATCAGGACCAGCTTCATCAAAATATTCAATGTAATAATCCATAGCTTCATGGTAGTCTTCCCTAGGTAATTTTCGCAAGTATTTATCTAGTTCAGCTAGATATTCAGTCCTTGTCATGTCTCAAACTCCCTTCAATAATCCCATCTATGGCAAGTTTATACTTTTGCCATTCTTTTTTTAGAAATAGTAGCTGTACTTCTCCAGAAGAAGTAATAGCATAATATTTGCGTTTACGTCCTTGATGCTCTTGACTGTAAGTTGTCAAAAAACCTGCCTTTTCCAATTTTTTAAGAATAGGATAGAGAGTTGATTCTTTGATATTGGCGACCAATTTAATGGTTTGACTAATGTCATAGCCGTAAGAATCATTTTTTTCGACAATGGCTAAAATCAAAAATTCAATCAAGGTAGCCGATACTGGAAAATACATTTTGGGCTCCTCTGATGTATAAAATTTTTATATATAATTATTTTACACATTTAGTATAAGCTTACTTTTTTGATATGTCAATATTTTATATATAAAAAAATTTATATATAAAATATCACTAATTAGAAGTAATAGTTTGACCAAAAAGTGAAGATTAGTTATGATGAAGATAAAGCTATCGGAAAGGATAATGAGGATGACGCTATGGAAGAGTTATTAAAACACTATCAAGCAAAACCACTAGGGGAAGAAAAGCGGTACGCTGTATTTTTACCTCTTATTGCCGTTAATGATGAATGGCATGTCTTATATGAAGTGCGAAGTCAACATATTTCTCAACCCGGTGAAGTAGCCTTCCCGGGAGGTAGAGTCGAAGGTCATGAAAGTCTCCAAGAAGCTGCTATTAGAGAAACAATGGAAGAATTAAATGTTGATTCCTCTCAGATTCAGATTTGGGGAGAAATTGATTATTTAGTGCAGTCATCTAGAACCATTCACTGTTTCGTTGGACAACTATTAACTGATGACTGGAAGAGTGTACAGGCTAATGAAGAGGTTGACAGGTTGTTTACGGTTCCTTTACAACAATTACTTGCTACCGAGCCAGTTTTTTATCATCTTGAAGCTAGTCCTCTCAAAACTTCAGATTTCCCTTTTGATCGTATTCGTCATGGGAAAGATTACCAATTTAGCCAGCAGTACGGTAGTATTCCATTTTATGAAAATTTGGAAGAAACCATTTGGGGAATGACTGCTCAGTTTACCCACTGTTTTATTGAGATTTTAAAAAAATCAACGTAGGCAATTACCAAAAAGTAAAATAAGGTCATTCAGGATAACTTGCTTGTTTGGGGATGATAGTGTAAACTAAGAAAAATGATGATAGATTGAGGAAAATAAATGATTTCATAAAAGAAGAGCTGTCGATGCAAGGGGAATTGTTGTTCTAAAAGCAAAAAACAGGTAACGATTATTTCAGAACACTGTTTTAAAATTTTAGGAACAGGTGATGCTGAGTGTAAAGCTTTGGGAACTAATTTGCTTGAAGCTTGTAAAGCACTTCAGCTGTTAGTGTCTATTGCTTATGTTAGAGAGGCTGAAACCATTGTTTTATATGGAAATCCAGCTTCCCCAGCTCTTTTACTGGATGATGAATTGGTTTCCTCAGGACAGGTTCTTTCAGTTGAAGAGATAAAAGAAATCATCTTAGTGAATGTTTAAGATTACTAAAAGACAACAAAAAAACAGATAGAATAAGCATTCTATTTGTTTTTTTGATTGTCAAGTAATTGTCAATTCAACTCATTTGTATTTTTCTTCGAGTTGACTCATCCAAAGGCCTAGCCATATCCCTAAAACAAAGAGAATAATAGCCATCACCCAAGTTCCTAAACCAGCGCCTACATATGAAATAGATTCACTACTATTACTATTTGGAATTAAAATCAAAATCGTACTTGATAAAACAATGCCGATAATAAAGTGATAGACCCGTGAATGCTGGTGTGTCAAGGCGAAATCCATAGCTTTTGAAAAGGCGAGGATGGCCAAAATGCCGCCGATAGTAATAGGTAAGAATGTTCCTATTAAATCAAGCGATTTGAAGCCAGTTAGCATAGGAGAATACAAACCTAAAATTAATAGCAGGTTGGATGGGCTAAGCCCAGGAACTAAAACGCCCAAGGCAATCAAGACTCCTGCTAAGATGAACGTTAGAAAATTAGCTGGTAGAGTGCCAACAAGGTCATTTAGAAAATAGAGTCCAAGCCCAGACACGACAAAAGTAGCCACTAACCAGATGATATCGACCTGATCACGCTTTGAGTGTTTGGTTGATTCAGAAACAAGGCTTGGAATTGTCCCAACAATGGCACCGGCAAAGCCCCAAAGTACCACAACTTGATAGTGTTTTAATAGAAATTCAACAGGATAGGAAAAAAGAGCAATTCCTAGAATACCCCCAATACCAACTGGTAGGAAAAAAAGGACATTTTCCATAAAATGATCGCGAATATGAGCTAAGAACGAAATCATACGTTCGTAGATACCAAGAATTGCTGCTAAGACTCCCCCTGATACCCCAGGTAAAATAAACCCAAGCGCAATAATCATCCCCTTAAAGACGCGAGAAATAAACGAAACCATAACTGCCTCCTAAAAATAGTTATCTTATTGTATCATATTTTTAACAGAGCAGCGGAGTGAAAACTGTAAGCTTATAAAAAGGGATTTTAAAAATAGAAGTTAGGTTCTCTTACTTTTAGTTATTTTGCTAAAACCAAAAGAAAAAAGCCTCTGAAATGTTGATTTCAAGGACTTTTCTTAACTCAATTATTTCACTTCTGTGAATGTTACGTGTTTACGTAATTTTGGTGAGTATTTTTTCAATTGAAGACGGTCTGGAGTGTTACGTTTGTTTTTTGAAGTAAGGTACAAGCGTTCACCAGATTCTTTGTGTTCAAGTGTAATATTTACGCGCATGGTATCTCCCTTCTATTATTTAGCTTCGTTAGCTTTAGCGATTTTACGTCCTTTGTAGTATCCTTTAAGGGATACACGGTGAGAACGTGAGTAATCTCCAGTAGTTTCGTCGAATTGTACAGATGGAGCTGTCAATTTGTAGTGTGTACGACGTTTGTTCTTTTTAGCTTTTGACGTGTGACGTGCAGGAACTGCCATTTTTTCTATCCTCCGATTTAAACTTTTGAGGGTCTTGTAGTAACTAAGTCAAGGGTTAAAAGAAACTTTTCCCTATATGCTTACGTTTTTGACCCAACTTATTTGTTTTGTTGTGTTATGGCTTTCGCCAACTTTAATATAGTAACACAACTTTTTTGTAAAGTAAAGTTACTTGACAAAAATTTTAGAAAAAGCTCTGCTATTCTACAAAAAGAAGCGGAAAAATGTTAGAATAGAAGCAATTATTGAGTAATAGAAAGGAAGAGGGTTGTGAGCTTATGACGATTGTTGGTATAAGCTAAAAACTTGCAAGACAAACTATTTGCCTAAGGTAATTGATAGCTAAAGGCGTTTATGTCTTGAAGTAGCACTCTCTTAGTATGTTAACCATGGCATTTCAAAAACCAAAAGGAACTCAGGATATTCTGCCTGGGGATGCTGCGAAATGGCAGTATGTGGAATCTGTTGCGCGTGATACGTTTAGCCAATATAATTATGGAGAAATTCGTACCCCTATGTTTGAACACTACGAGGTAATCTCGCGGTCTGTAGGTGATGCGACTGATATTGTGACGAAGGAAATGTACGATTTTTACGATAAAGGAGATCGTCACATTACCTTGCGACCAGAGGGTACAGCTCCAGTGGTGCGTTCTTATGTTGAAAATAAATTGTTTGCGCCAGAGGTCCAAAAACCTGTCAAACTTTATTATATCGGTTCCATGTTCCGCTACGAACGCCCTCAAGCTGGTCGTTTACGGGAATTTCACCAGATTGGGGTAGAATGTTTCGGTGCTGCTAATCCAGCAACAGATGTTGAAACCATTGCAATGGCCTATCACCTCTTTGAAAAATTGGGCATTAAGGATGTCACCCTTCACTTAAATAGTTTAGGAAGTCCCGAAAGTCGTGCTGCCTATCGTCAAGCCTTGATTCATTATTTGACACCAATGCGTGATCAATTATCTAAAGATAGTCAACGTCGCTTGGATGAAAACCCACTGCGCGTGCTTGATTCTAAAGAAAAAGAAGATAAACTAGCCGTTGAAAAGGCGCCTTCTATTTTGGATTATTTAGATGAGGAAAGTCAGGCGCATTTTGAGACAGTCAAAGCTATGCTTGAAGCACTTGACATTCCTTATGTGATTGACACCAATATGGTACGTGGCCTTGATTACTATAACCACACTATTTTTGAATTCATCACGTCTGTGGAAGGCTCTGACTTAACCATCTGTGCGGGTGGACGTTATGATAGTTTGGTAGGTTATTTTGGTGGGCCTGAGACTCCAGGATTTGGATTTGGTCTTGGTTTAGAACGTCTCTTGATGATTATTGAAAAGCAGGGCCTTACCTTGCCAATTGAGACAGAGATGGATGTTTACCTCGCTGTGCTAGGTGACGGTGCTAATAGCAAAGCCTTAGAATTGGTTCAAGCCATTCGCCATCAAGGGTTTACAGCTGAACGGGATTACCTTGGGCGTAAGATTAAAGCTCAGTTTAAATCAGCCGATACTTTTAAAGCAAAATTGGTAATTACTTTAGGAGAAAGTGAAGTTGAAGCAGGCAAAGCTGTGATTAAGAATAATCATAGCCGCCAAGAATTGGAAGTCAGTTTTGAAGATATTATGACCAACTTTGCGAACGTCTCAGAGCAATTATTGTCTTAATGGCTTTATTGTCGTCATAAACTTTTGTTGATATGATTGTTTAGAATATAATCACTAAAACAGGTGTAACTTCTCTTTTTAGAAGGAAGTAGCACCTGTTTGTTTTCGGTAAGGGGATTGATTAGCTTTCTTAGTATTCTGTGAGGACACCTGATATGTCAAAATGCTGACGACTCAGTATTCTTGTTCTATCTTTAGAAAAACTCTTTTTAAATGGGTGGGGTTTTTAAGGGCTTTTTGCTATAATAGTAGGGAATGAATTAATTGATTTATATTGTGAAAGGAATTGGAAACGAGCAGGTTTCACAGGATTCTGTTTGTTTTAGGGAATTTATTTATGAAACGTAGCATGTATGCAGGGCGTGTTCGCGAAGAACACATTGGAACGACAATCACATTGAAAGGATGGGTAGGACGCCGACGTGACTTGGGTGGTCTCATCTTTATTGATTTGCGTGACCGTGAGGGTGTGATGCAATTAGTCATTAATCCTGAGGATGTGTCTAGTGATGTGATGGCAACTGCTGAACGTCTACGTAGTGAATATGTGATTGAAGTGGAAGGTCTTGTTGAAGCTCGACAACAAGCTAATGATAAGTTGGCGACAGGGATGGTTGAGCTAAAAGTATTTGCTTTGACCATTTTAAACACAGCTAAAACGACCCCTTTTGAAATTAAAGATGACGTTGAGGTAAGTGACGACACACGTTTACGTTACCGTTACTTAGATTTACGTCGTCCAGAAATGTTAGAAAACTTCAAGCTACGTGCAAAAGTGACTCATTCTATCCGTAATTACCTTGATGACCTTGAGTTTATTGATGTCGAAACACCTATGTTGACAAAATCAACTCCAGAAGGTGCGCGTGACTATCTGGTTCCAAGTCGTGTTAGCCAAGGGCATTTCTATGCTTTGCCACAAAGTCCGCAAATTACCAAACAATTATTGATGAATGCTGGCTTTGATCGCTATTATCAAATTGTGAAATGTTTCCGTGATGAAGATCTACGTGGTGATCGTCAACCTGAGTTTACACAAGTTGACTTGGAAACGTCATTCCTTTCTGAACAAGAAATTCAAGACATCGTTGAAGGCATGATTGCTAAAGTGATGAAAGAGACAAAAGGAATAGATGTAACCTTACCATTCCCACGCATGAGTTACGATGTAGCAATGAATAGCTACGGTTCTGATAAACCAGACACACGTTTTGAAATGCTTTTACAAGACTTGACAGCAACTGTCAAGGGAATTGACTTCAAGGTTTTCTCAGAAGCAACAGCTGTCAAGGCGATTGTGGTTAAGGGAAATGCAGATCGATACTCTCGTAAAGATATTGACAAACTAACTGAGTTTGCCAAACAATTTGGCGCTAAAGGCCTTGCCTGGGTTAAGGTGACAGATGGTCAATTGGCAGGCCCAGTAGCTAAATTCTTGACAGCTATTGAGACAGAGTTGTCAAGCCAATTAAAACTTGCTGAGAATGATTTGGTTTTATTTGTGGCGGATACTCTTGAGGTTGCTAATAATACGTTGGGGGCCCTTCGCAATCGTATTGCCAAGGACCTTGACATGATTGATCAGTCGCAGTTTAATTTCCTTTGGGTGGTTGATTGGCCAATGTTTGAGTGGTCAGAAGAAGAAGGGCGTTACATGTCAGCTCATCACCCATTTACTCTTCCAACGCCAGAATCAGCTCATGAGTTAGAGGGTGATTTGGCTAAGGTACAGGCCATTGCTTATGACATCGTATTAAATGGCTACGAGCTTGGTGGTGGTAGCCTTCGTATCAATCAAAAAGAGATGCAAGAGCTTATGTTCAAAGCTCTTGGGTTTACTGCAGAAGAAGCTAATGACCAATTTGGTTTCTTACTAGAAGCGATGGACTACGGCTTCCCACCACATGGTGGCTTGGCTATTGGTCTTGACCGTTTTGTCATGTTGCTTGCTGGAAAAGACAATATTCGAGAAGTTATTGCCTTCCCTAAAAATAACAAAGCCTCTGATCCAATGACGCAAGCACCTAGTCTTGTTTCTGAAAAACAATTAGAAGAACTCACTCTTCAAATAGAAAGTCATGATTAAGAAAACAACTTATAAGAAAAAAGTAAAATATGTCATTAGTAGGGGAGCCAAGAAAGTTGGGCTACTCCACGCTCTAAGAAGTATTTCAAGAGAAAAGTATGCAGAGAAGATTTCCGCTTCTCTGCTTTATGGCATTCTCTCAAGTATTGCTGTGAATTTTTTCTTCCAACCAGGGCATGTTTATTCAAGTGGAGCAACTGGTCTAGCACAGGTTTTTTCAGCTCTTAGTCATCGACTTTTAGGCTATGACTTCCCGATTGCCCTTGCGTTTTACTTGATAAATATTCCTTTGCTTATTCTAGCTTGGTATAAAATTGGACATCAATTTACTATTTTTACCTTTATTACGGTTAGCATGAGCTCTTTCTTTATTCAAATCATGCCTCAAGTGACGCTGACGACTGATCCTCTTATCAATTCTATTTTTGGTGGTTTGGTCATGGGTATGGGAATTGGTACAGGTTTTAAATCACGGATTTCAAGTGGTGGAACTGATATTATTAGTTTGACTCTTAGAAAGCGAACTGGAAAAGATGTGGGAAGTTTGTCACTGATGGTAAATGGTGCCATTTTGACCTTTGCGGGCATCTTGTTTGGTTGGCAGTACGCCCTCTATTCTATGGTCTCTATCTTTGTATCGAGCCGTGTTACGGATGCCATTTTTACCAAGCAAAAGAAAATGCAGGCAACCATCATCACAAGTCATCCAGAGCGTGTGATTCAAATGATTCACAAACGATTACATCGTGGCGTGACGAGTATTAATGATGCAGAGGGTACCTATAAGCATGAACAAAAAGCCGTCTTAATTACCATTTTGACACGAGAAGAATATACAGAATTTAAATGGTTGATGTTAAAAGCAGACCCTCAAGCCTTTGTTTCAGTTGCTGAAAACGTGAGGATTATCGGTCGATTTGTTGAAGAAGATTAATAAAAAACACAGGAGGTGCTATGACAGTTAATCAACGGTTACAGCTAAAGAATTTTTGCTTTATTATTTTAGGAGCAGCTATCTATGCATTTGCCTTTGTTTATTTTTACATGGCTAATCGGATTGCGGCTAATGGACTAGCTGGTTTAACGTTAGTTGGGAAGGCCCTGTTTGATGTCGACCCCTCTTTGACAGGATATCTGATAAATTTGCCTCTAGTGCTACTAGGCGCCAAACTTTTTGGGAAAAGAGCCATGGCTTACACAGTGACAGGCATTTTTTCGCTTTACTTTTTTGTTTGGGTCTTTCAGCAACTTCCTTTGGTAGTTGATTTGGATCATGATAATTTAGTGGTTTCGTTGATGGCTGGGATTATAGGAGGACTTGGTGGAGGACTTGTCTTTCGAAATGGTGGAACCATCGGTGGAGCAGATATTATTGCCAAATTATTTGAAGACAAATTAGGTTTACAACTGAATCAAGCCCTTTTGGGGATTGATATTTTTGTCATGATTGTTTCTTTAACCTATATTTCATTGCCTCAAATGATGTATGCTTTAATTGCTAGTTTTATGTATGGTCAGATTGTTCGTCTGGTACAACAAGGCGGTTATACTGCACGTGGCACCCTTATTATTTCAGATCAATCGGAGACAATTGCTCGGTTCATTATGGAGGAGTTAGGGAGGGGAGTCACTTACTTACATGGTGAAGGGGCCTATTCTGGTCGTGGTAAAAAAGTCATTTATGTGGCTTTGGGGCGAACAGATATTAGGGAGTTAAAAGCCTTTCTAGCTCAAATCGATCCGAATGCATTTGTTTCTTATTTTGATGTGGATGAAGTGAATAGCCCAGAGTTTGTTGCCACTAAGAGCAAATACCATAAAAAGAAAAGTCGAAGCAATGTTTCCAAACGGTAACCCATTTTAACGAATAGTGAGGATAATGAATGATACGTCACGATAAACTGACTAAACTAATAGAACTGTTGTTAATAGCCCTAGGAGTGGCCATCTACACTTTTGGATTTGTTAATTTTAATATGGCCAATGCCTTAGCTGAGGGTGGTGTGGCAGGAATAACCCTAATTTTACATGCACATTTTGGGATTAACCCCGCTTACTCTTCTCTTTTGTTTAACCTCCCGCTTTTCATTTTAGGAGCAAAAATTTTTGGGAAGCGTTCCTTAGCATTGACTATTTACGGAACAGTTCTGATGTCTGTGTTTATCTGGATGTGGCAAAAGTTTCCCATGGAATTGGGGCTAGAAAATGATATGATGTTAGTAGCTGTCGTGGCAGGACTCTTTTCGGGGATTGGCAGTGGCCTGGTTTTCCGCTATGGTGCAACGACGGGAGGAACAGATATTATCGGACGGATTGCTGAAGAAAAATTTGGCGCTAAATTAGGTCAGACCTTACTGCTAGTTGATGCCCTTGTTTTGACGGCTTCCTTGACCTATGTGGACTTAAAACATATGCTTTACACCTTAGTGGCTAGTTTTGTCTTTAGCCAAATGATTAGTGTTGTCCAAAATGGTGGGTATACTATCCGTGGTATGATCATCATTACCAAGCATTCTGAAGCTGCCGCTCAGGCTATTTTAAATGAAATTAACCGTGGGGTGACTTACTTGAAGGGTCAGGGGGCTTATTCAGGGAATGATTACAATATCATGTATGTGACCCTTAATCCAACAGAAGTCAGAGAAGTGAAACGGATACTAGCAGAATTAGACCCAGATGCTTTCATCTCCATTCTTGATGTGGATGAAGTGATTAGTTCAGATTTTAAAATTCGTCGTAAAAATTTTGATAAGCCTATTGAAAAGGCTTTACAGAAGAAACCTAAGCTGCTAAAATAAAAGTAATAAATGAAATAAGAGGTTGAAAAAAGCCATGATTAACAACTAACTCATCGTCATACACTAATCTTTGAACGATTGTGAATCAAGGAAATAGTGTGTACTTTGAGGTTTGAAAATCAGGGCTTTTTGTGTGCACTTTTTCAAACCTTTCTTGTCAGAGAAAGGATAACACGATGGAAATACTAACATTGTCTCATTACCAATTAGAAGTGGGAGGAAATCTTCTCTTATCGATTAACCAATTACACCTTCATCAAGGGGATAAGGTTTTTCTAATAGGTGACAATGGTTCTGGGAAAACGAGCTTTTTGCAAACCCTTATAGGAGAAAGGCGATCTTATCAGGGTCAACTTAGTTTACATAGTGACGTTGCTTACTTACCTCAACTACAAGCAGCTCAAAACCAATCTGGTGGAGAGAAGGTGATGGCTTCATTAAAGGCACTTTTTCAAAAGAATGCTTCTTTACTCATTTTGGATGAACCTAGTTCACACTTAGATAAGGCTAATCAGAAGTGGTTGATTCATCAACTCAAACGGTATCGTGGCACTCTTTTAGTGGTAAGCCATGACCGCTATTTGATGAACCAGATAGCTCAACAAATATGGGCCATTGAAAAACAGAATATAAAGGTTTATCAAGGAAATTATGATGCCTATAGACAAGCCAAAGAACTAGAAATGCAAAAACAAGCTATTGAAAAGGCTGACTATCAGCGTCAGGTGACTAAGCTAACAAAGCAAATTCAAGCGAAAAAAGAACGTGCCAACCAAATGGTAAAGCCTAAAAAAAACATCTCACGTTCAGATTGGAAAGTGAATGCTTTTGCAGGTAGTTATGATTCTCAGGCTAAGCGGATAGCCAAGTCAGCAAAGGCGATGGAAAATCGTTTAGCCAAACTTACACCTAATAGACAGGAAAGCAAAGAGATTTGGGCTAAATTGAAATTCAATCCTCAGGAGAAGAAAATCCCTCACACCCTTATCCATCTAAGGGAGGGGAACTTATCTCGGAATAAGCAGATTTTGTTTACGTATCCAGACATCGCTATTAGAGCTGACAGTAAATTAGCTATTATTGGTAGAAATAAGGCTGGGAAGTCAACGTTTTTAGAGTCTCTGGCCAATCAGGACTTACCGGGATTTTATAGTGACCACCTTAAACTAACTTTTTTTAAGCAAGATCAGGTGCAATTAGATAGTCAATTAACTGCTTTTGAGTTTGTACAAGGACAGTCTAATCAAGACAGCAGACTTATTCTCAATTATCTAGCTATGATGGGGATTCCTTATCAAAAAGCACACCAAAAGATAGCTAGTCTATCTGGAGGTGAAAGGGTTCGGTTGGCTTTAGTAGGTGCTATGCTTGGTGATCACCAGTTGCTGATTCTGGATGAACCAACGAACTATTTGGACCTTGTTGCCATGGAGGCGCTGGAAAGGTGTTTAAAACAGTACCCTTATCCTTTTGTTCTAGTGTCACATGATCAGCAGTTTATATCATCTGTGGTCAATCGCTGTTATGTTATTAGGGACGGGCAGTTAGAGCAGATTGATAAAGACCACTTTTGAAGATTTTTTGACAAAACTAAAAACCCTCTCCATGTTATTGTGGAGAGGGCTAATAATATGCTGTTTCGTTTACATTTCATTTGGTGCTTCTACACCGAGTAAACGAAGTGCTTCTTTAAGCACAGTGGCAGTAGCATAGCAGAGGGCTAAGCGACTATCACGTTCTGAGTTGTCATCGAGGATGCGAGTGTGAGCATAATATTTGTTAAAGCTTTGGGCTAAGTTAATAGCAAATTTAGCCATAATAGAAGGCTCAAAGTTATCTGATGTTCGCTTGATAATGCGTGGGAAATCTTGGATAAGTTTGATAATTTCCCAGCTTTCAGCATCAGCTAAACTGTAAGTGGTGGTTGCAGATGGCGTAAAGTCAGCTTTACGTAGAATAGATTGGATACGAGCATGAGCATATTGAACGTAAGGTCCAGTTTCTCCTTCAAAGGAAACCATGGCTTCAAGGTCAAAGTCATACCCATTCATACGATCTGTTTTGAGATCGTAAAACTTGATGGCACCAACACCAACGGCATGGGCAACGGCTTCTTTGTCAGCAAGGTTTGGATTTTTCGCTTCAATTTGAGAAGCTGCACGGTTAATGGCTTCAGCAACCGTAGGTTCAAGAAGGATAACATTACCTTTACGTGTTGATAATTTAGCACCGCCTTTTGTGACAAGTCCAAAAGCAACGTGTGTCATATCATCTGACCAATCGTAACCCATTTCTTTTAGCACTGCTTTTAATTGTTTGAAGTGAGCAGCTTGCTCATTACCAACAACATAAACGGATTTAGCAAAGTCATAAGTGCGTTTACGGTAAAGTGCGGCAGCTAGGTCACGGGTAATGTAAAGAGTAGCGCCATCTGATTTTTTAATCAAGGCAGGATGTTCAATGCCATATTTTTCAAGATTAACAACTTGGGCACCTTTAGATTCTACAAGAAGGTTTTTCGTTTCTAATAGCTCAAGAACCTCATCCATTTTATCATTATAGAAGGCTTCACCATTGTAACTATCGAAGGTTACATTAAGCTGGTCATAGAGACGGTTAAACTCAAGCAAACTCTCGTCACGGAACCATTGCCATAATTCAGTAGCTTCTTTGTCGCTATCTTCCAACTTACGGAACCATTCACGAGCTTCTCCATCAACGGTGGGATCAGTTTCAGCTTCAGCATTGATACGAATGTAAAGTTTTAAGAGTTCATCGATTGGATGTGCTTGGACAGCAGCTTCATCTCCCCATTTTTTGTAGGCAACAATTAGCATACCAAATTGTTTACCCCAGTCACCAAGGTGATTGATTTTTACAGGTTGATAACCCATTTTAGCAAAGATATTAGCAAGGCTATCACCAATAACAGTTGAGCGGAGGTGACCGATTGAAAATGGTTTAGCAATGTTTGGGCTTGACATGTCAATAGCAACATTTCGGCCTTGACCCTCGTCTTGCTGAGCATAGTCTGAACCTGCTGTAATCACTTGTTCAAGAACCTGTGAGGAAATCTTAGCTTTATCAAGGAAAAAGTTGATGTAAGGGCCGACAGCTACGACTTTTTCAAATTGGCTTGCATCGATTTGTTCAGCTAATTCGCCTGCGATCATTTGAGGGGCTTTGCGAAGGACTTTTGCTAAACTAAAGGCTGGAAAGGCAAGGTCTCCCATGTCAGAATTTTTTGGGGTTTCAAGCAAGTTAAAAATAGCATCTTGTTCTAACTCTGGAACAACTTTGGCTATTTCACTTGCGATTAGAGTTTTAGTATCCATACAGCGTCTCCTAAAAATTGTTTGTCACCCTATTCTAACATATTTCTTTAAAATAAACGAGGAGAGGATTGATAATTTATACTGTCAAATTCAAAGGTGCTTCTTAATTTACAAAATTACTTTAAGAAAAGTTGTCAAAAGATAAACGCCGATAACCGTCAATAGTTTTTAGTAAAGTTTCTTTTTAGTATTCTTAAAAAATGGAGTAAATAACAGGGGAAAGATGAAAAAACATAGTTTTTTTGTTATAATTTGAGAGGATAATTATACAATTGGGGTAATCTATTATGAATAAAATAGAGCGACAACATCAAATTAAACAAATCATTCAAGCGGAGCATATTGGTACACAAGAAGATATTAAGAAAGCCCTTCAAAAAGAAGGTATTGTCGTCACTCAAGCCACCTTATCGCGTGATTTGAGGGAAATTGGTCTCTTGAAATTAAGGGATGAGCAAGGCAAACTCTATTATAGTTTGTCTGAACCTGTTGCGACCCCCTTTAGCCCTGAGGTGCGTTTTTATGTGTTATCAGTTGATCGCGCTGGTTTTATGCTTGTTCTCCACACTAACTTAGGAGAGGCTGATGTGTTGGCTAATCTGATTGACAATGACGACATTGAAGATATCTTAGGAACTATTGCAGGAGCAGATACTTTATTGGTGATTTGTCGTGATGAAGAGATTGCCAAGCGTTTTGAAAAAGAGTTGGCAGCTGGCCTATGACAAGCTATCAAAATGCCTTGAAGGATTTAATCGTGGCTATCAATGCCCACCCTAGCATCATTGCCTATAAAGAAGCCAAACAACAGTTATCTCAGCTTGATCAGTTTGAAGACCAAGCTTACCAGATGAAACGTTATCAGCAAGAGGCGGAGCTATTCCAAAAGATAGCGAAAAATCAAGCTGCCGCTGTGTCTTCAAACAAGGCCAAAGAATTAGAACATCATCTCAACCACCAACCAGTAATTGATGATTATCGTGAGAAAATGCAAGATGCAAGTGATTTGATTCAATACATTACCAAACGTATAGAAGAACAGTTAAACGAGGAGCTAACGAATGGCAAAAGCTAACATTTCTCCTGGGATGCAACAGTATCTGGACATCAAAAAAGATTATCCAGATGCTTTTTTGCTTTTCAGGATGGGTGACTTTTATGAATTATTTTATGATGATGCTGTCAAGGCAGCGCAACTTTTAGAGATTGGTTTGACCAGTCGCAACAAGAATGCGGAAAATCCAATTCCAATGGCAGGAGTGCCACATCATTCTGCCCAGCAATACATTGATGTGTTAATTGAGTTGGGTTACAAGGTAGCTATCGCAGAACAGATGGAGGACCCCAAACAAGCTGTTGGAGTGGTGAAGCGTGAAGTTGTTCAAGTCATAACTCCTGGAACGGTTGTGGATTCAGCTAAGCCAGATAGCGCCAATAACTTTTTGGTAGCTGTTGACTTTGATGGTTTTCGTTATGGATTGGCTTATATGGATGTGTCCACAGGTGAATTTTGCGTGACAGATTTAGCGGACTTTACGAGTGTTCGTAGCGAAATCCAAAACCTCAAGGCAAAAGAAGTCTTACTAGGTTTTGATTTATCTGAAGAAGAACAGATGATTTTGGTCAAGCAGATGAATTTGCTGCTTTCTTATGAGGAAACGGTCTATGAAGATAAATCTTTAATTGACGGCCAATTGACAACGGTAGAATTAACAGCGGCAGGAAAACTCTTGCAATATGTTCACAAAACACAAATGCGAGAACTTAGTCACTTGCAAGCCTTGGTTCACTATGAAATCAAGGATTATTTGCAGATGTCGTATGCCACTAAGTCAAGTTTAGATTTGGTAGAGAATGCTAGAACGAATAAAAAACATGGGAGTCTCTATTGGCTTTTAGATGAAACCAAGACAGCTATGGGGATGAGGCTTTTGCGCTCATGGATTGATCGACCTTTGGTCTCTAAAGAAGCGATTTTAGAGCGTCAAGAAATTATTCAAGTTTTTCTGAATGCTTTTATTGAGCGAACAGATTTAAGCAATAGCTTAAAAGGTGTTTACGATATCGAACGCTTATCTAGTCGCGTGTCT
This sequence comes from Streptococcus dysgalactiae subsp. dysgalactiae, assembly GCF_900459225.1. Lineage (NCBI taxonomy): Bacteria > Bacillati > Bacillota > Bacilli > Lactobacillales > Streptococcaceae > Streptococcus > Streptococcus dysgalactiae. The sequence goes on along the minus strand of NZ_UHFH01000003.1, from coordinate 2,084,370 downwards.
TTTGGAAAGGCAAATCCGAAAGATTTACTTCAATTGGGGCATACTTTAGCCCAAGTACCCTATATCAAAGCTATTTTAGAGTCTTTTAGCAGCCCTTATATTGACAAACTTGTCAATGATATTGACAGTTTACCTGAGTTGGAATACTTGATTAGAACAGCCATTGATCCAGATGCACCAGCAACTATTAGTGAGGGAAGTATTATCCGCAATGGTTTTGATGAGCGCTTGGACCATTATCGTAAAGTAATGCGAGAGGGGACAGGCTGGATTGCGGATATTGAGGCCAAAGAGCGTCAAGCCAGCGGCATTAATAACCTAAAAATTGATTACAATAAAAAAGATGGTTATTATTTTCACGTTACGAATTCAAATCTTAGCTTAGTACCTGAGCATTTTTTCAGAAAGGCAACTTTAAAAAATTCCGAACGTTATGGTACGGCAGAATTGGCTAAGATTGAAGGTCAGATGTTAGAGGCTAGGGAAGAATCAGCTAGTTTAGAATACGATATTTTTATGCGTATTCGAACTCAAGTTGAAACCTATATTAATCGTTTGCAGAAGCTTGCCAAAACCTTGGCAACGATTGATGTCTTGCAAAGTTTAGCAGTTGTTGCTGAGACAAACCATTACAGTCGGCCTAGTTTCAATGATGATCATGTGATTACAATTCAAGAAGGTCGTCACGCGGTTGTTGAAAAGGTTATGGGAGTGAAGGAATACATTCCAAATAGTATCTCTTTTGACCAAGAGACAAGCATTCAATTGATTACAGGTCCAAATATGAGTGGTAAGTCGACTTATATGAGACAACTAGCCTTAACGGTTATCATGGCCCAGATGGGCTCGTTTGTGGCTGCTGATTATGTGAATTTGCCTTTATTTGATGCTATTTTCACGCGAATTGGTGCTGCTGATGATTTGATTTCCGGTCAATCCACTTTCATGGTAGAGATGATGGAAGCTAATCAAGCGATCAAACGTGCTAGTGAAAATTCTCTCATTTTATTTGATGAATTGGGACGAGGTACAGCGACGTATGATGGTATGGCATTGGCTCAGGCAATTATCGAACACATTCATGATAGGATCGGTGCAAAAACCATGTTTGCAACGCATTACCACGAATTGACAGAGTTGTCAACGAAGTTGACAAGATTGATCAATGTCCATGTGGAAACACTTGAAAAAGGTGGTGATGTTACCTTTCTTCATAAGATTGCCCAAGGACCTGCGGATAAATCTTATGGTATTCATGTAGCTAAAATAGCAGGTCTGCCAGAGTCTCTATTAAATAGAGCAGACACAGTTCTTACACGATTTGAAGCACAGTCACCATCAACTGACCTCATATCGGATTCTCTAAGAGTTGAGCAAACTAATATAGCTCATAAGGAACAATTATCACTTTTTGCTGATGAGGACAGGTTTCAAGAAATTATACGAACTTTAGAAGCTATTGATGTCATGAACATGACTCCAATGCAAGCTATGACGGCGTTATATGAATTGAAAAACTTATTATAGGTTATTAAAAGAGTACTTCTATTTAAGGAGGCTCTTTTTCTTGTTTGTACAATTGTCCTTTTATCTATCATATAATGTAATGGGCATCATAATGCCAGTCAATGATGCTAAAAGTATATCTTGTTTACTATCTTGGGCAATTTTAAGTGTTGACATTATTAGCTATTAGGAGATATGAGTTTTAACATTTTATATGTTCTTCTCAAAGGTTTAAAAGTAGTGAATAAAAAGAACCTTTGCAGGTCCTTTACGTTTAAAAGTCCAATAGTTAAAAACTAGTGTTTCAACGATGTTTTTTTTAGCTTTACTGGCATGGCTGTTCTATTACTGTATTTCATGACATCACCAAACTAATATAACGTATTAAAGTTTCATTTTTAGACAATAATTTAGAAAAGTTATTGTTTTGAAAAAGCGTTGATAGAGGGTTCTATTGTGCTATTTATGATTTCTAGAGTTCTTTGGCAACTAGCTTTGCATTTGATTTTTTCCAGTTAGCAAGTGCTCCTAATTATCTTTTGCTTTTAGTATGCGCAGTAAGACTAAAGTGATGTGGTGTTTCTCAACTTAACTACTTTTGAGGATTAGCCTACCTCCTTTAAAACAGTCATAACTTTTGGAGGTCAGTGAAACAATATAAAACAAGGCTAAAATGTTAGCCTTGTTTATAGCGTTTGATGAAATCTGCTGATTAATCAGTTTGATTATCACGACGTTTTTTGCCTAGTAATCCTGCCGCTCCAATAACAGTTAGTGCTGTAATGGTAAAGAATGTTTCTAGTTTATTTGTATCTCCAGTTTGAGGTAACGCACTCTCTGCTTTGGCATGAGGCACTTTACTTTCTACCTGAGCAATAGGAGCTTGAGAAACGGTTGGAACCGTTGCAGGAACGGGCTCTTCATTATCAAAATGGAATTGAAGTTTAGGACGTGTGTCTTCTTCCACAACAGTAGCTTCATTAGAGCCAGACATACCAGGAAGAGTGTCCTCAACCATATCAATAGGGTCACTTTGACCACCCATGATAATTTCTGGTTTATGGGTTTCTTCGGTGATTGTTGGATTTTCTACTTGTCCAGCCCCAGACATACCGGTTTGGGTATCTTCTGTAAAGTCAATCACTTGACCTTGACCGCCGATTATCACCTCATCCCCTTGACTTGGTTTAGAGTCTTCTTCAAGCACTGTCCCATCTGTATGGCTATTATCCCCAGACATACCAGATTGAGTATCTTCTATAAAATCAATCACTTGATCTTGACCGCCGATTATCACCTCATCCTCTTGACTTGGTTTAGAGTCTTCTTCAAGCACTGTCCCATCTGTATGGCTATTATCCCCAGACATACCTGGGTGACTATCTTCTGTAAAGTCAATCACCTGACCTTGACCACCAAGTACAATATCCTCTTGACTTGTTTGAGTGTCTTCAACAACTGTTTCATTTCCAGAACCAGGATTTTGACCAGACATACCTGATTGAGTATCTTCTGTAAACTCAATAAGTCCATCGTTACTAATAATTTGAGGATCGCTCTCTCTTGGATCTTCTGGCATTGGTATTTCTGGAAGAGATGGTTGTGAAGGCAACATGGGTTCTACAAGAGGTTTTTCCGGTGTTGGCGGAATCACTATTTCCTCATCAATATCTGGAATAGGAACTGTTACTTTGCTATAAGTCAATGTCACATCTTCTAACTTATTATTGCCATTAGCTTCTTTATCATTAATCTTGTAAGTGACCTTGCCAGATATCGCCTTTTCAGTTGCTTTACTGCTCTCCAGTGTTTCTAGAGAACGTTTTGCTCTTGTTTGAGGCGTTGACTTGAACTTTTCTTTATTAACATTTAACTTATAAGTTAAGGTCAATGGTAACCTTTTCTCGAAGGCTTCTTTAAGTGCATCTTTATCGATTGTCCAAGTTAGACTTTCTGGAGTAGAAGATGATAACAAGAAGAACCAGCTTGTAGTACCTGCTTCCTGATGCTGAACTTTCCCTTTATTGCTTTTATCTTCCCATGATTTTTTTTCAACGGTTACCTTATCAGTAAAGGTTTCAGTCAATTTCACCTCTGTTAGGATATCTTTAAATTTATCAGCATTCTCAACTTCTTCAAAGAATTTCTGTCCTTCAGACATTTCTTTCAGATATTTGTCAAATTCATTATTTCTTTTTTCATAATCTTTACTTTCTTTTTCATATCTTTTCTCTAAATAATCTTTATATTCTTTACTATTTCCTTTATCCTTAAATTCTTTTTCCCTCTTTGAAAAAAGCTCTGGCTTTGTGACATCAAATGCATAAAAAGTAATCCCTTCTTCTCTAGCCATTTTAGCTTCTGCTTGGGCAGAGAGATTGTGGTTATAAAATTGGTACTGGCGACGATAAAAGAGATTATCAAGCGCTTGATCAATCATCCAATCTTGGATGTTTTCTTTGATACTATTCAATCCCAAAGAACTTAACCAGGTATCTGCTTGTTTAGGTTGGAACTTCTTTAGGTTTTCCTTAATTTTTTTTGCTAAAACCTCTTTAAAACCTACGCTATCAACCTCTCTATTGGCATATGTTCTGAAATTATAACCTTCACCCAATTGATTCAAATAGTCAAACTTTTCTGATTTCAACTCACTAGTATCTAAATCTGCCGTCGTAATATAATCTAGTGGATTTTTTATACCAAAAGTATCATTAAAAAACGAAAGTAGACTATTTCCATTATTGGCAAAATCATCAACAGCATTGTCAAATTGAGTAATACCGAATTTATTTAAAAATGCGATCATTGCTTTTGCATCTTCAACCACATTATGCGTTTTAGTTGTGGTATCAAAGTAAAAAGGCCAAAATAGAAGAGGATTACTGTAAGTGACTGGTCCTTCAACTGCTACTTTTCGTAATTTTTCTTTCTCTCCTTTTTTTAGAGCATAACTAAAGGTGGACTCTCCTTGAGAGAAGAGCACGATATGCTGGCGCTTACCAGAGTTCTTTTCTTTATCTAAATTAAAAATCTCTCGAGCCTTATGGATAGCTCCTTGTAGATCTACGCCCCATCCATTATAGTCTTTTTGAGCTTTTTTACGGACTTCATCAAGTTTTTCCTCGATTTTTTTTTCATCCCAGCCAGATAAATCAGTAGACTCTCCTACCTTCCTATAAAAGTCAATCAACCGCACGGAATTTCGCCCATTATAGTTTGGAGTGCTATCATCCTGGCTGAGATTCTTAGCTGTTAGCGTCGTCACTAGCTTTGTGATTTTTTCTTTTGCAGTATTGAAATCGGTATCAGTCATTTTTTGAGAAGTATCTAAGAGAACAATAACTTCTGCACCCTTGTCAATCTCTTTAGGGGTAACTGTTAAAGTAACATTGAGGGTTTTTCCATCCGGATCGACGACTACATCTCTCTTGACATCAAAAATATCACGTTGTTTATCGTCACGATTTTTAATAAGCTTCTCTTTGCCAGTTCCATCAGAGACTGTAACCTCTGACTTTTCTTTATCAACCTGGATTTTTTCTACTTCCATGGTTTTTTGAGCTTCTTCCGCTGAACGTTTGGTGCGTGAAAGAGCTTGCTCTGGAGAGCCCGTTTGACCAGTGTTAGTAGGAGCTGCAGCTTGACCAGAGGGGTTAGCTGCTTCAGCCTTTAGTGGAGCGGGGCTAGCCTCTTTAGGGGCTGTTGTTGGCTCGGCTACTTCAAGAGCTTTAGTAACAGGAACTTCCGTCTCTTTAGAATCTTGACTCTCTTCACTTTGTGTTGTCGACGAAGTGGTAGTTGACGAGGCCGAGGGGGTCTCACGGGAAGCAGTTGATTGAGAAGCGTCCTCTCCCATAACAGGTGCTGCCATAAACATGGTTCCAACCGAAACAAGACCAATAGATAATTTTCGTAGTTTATACTTACAGTTAGTCATTTTCACAATTCCTTCACATCATTATAGTTAATTTAGCAATAAATACTATACTATAAATCTAATTTATCTCTAAGTTCATTATTTAGAGAGTTGTTCGTTTTATGACCTAATATGAAATAAGCGTTGAGAATATTAGTTTTTATTTGCATTATATTAAGAGAAAACTGTTTAGAAAACGTAATTTTCACATAAAATCCTTAGTTTCTGTGAATTAATATTCTTGCAATAATTTAGTTTGATTCATGAAAGTAATCATAAACATTCAAAAGTTTAAATTCTTGGATTTTTATATGACTACACTCCGAGAGTTCTATTTTTCTAAGAACCTGGACAGTTTTACCCATTTAACTAAAGTCTTTTTGAGGTAATGTAACATCAATTTTAGTTTCTAGTAAGTGCTTCTATAGGCGCTTATTAAGGCTTTTTCTTAAGGATCTAATAGTATTTTTAGAGTGCTTCTTGTTCATATATTTGATGATGAACGGCTCTTTTAGAAGGTAGCTATGCTTTACGTCAAGTTGTTTGTTGATTAGGAAGAAACATCTACACCATATTGATAAAGGTCGTTAAATCTTAAATTCAAGCGATTTTAGACCCGTAGTGACTGATAATTGTCTTTTAATTGCCAACTGACATTCTTGACTTATTTCAGAATATAGAAAAAAGATGTAAGCTAAGTGAGATCGCTTATGTTTTGCGATGGTTTTTTATCAGTGTTTACTATCTATGGATATAACGATAAGAGAACTCTATACGTTAGAATGGGGAGATATTAACTTAAAAAATGGTACAATAGTTATTAGTAAAATTTATTATAAAAGGTTGACGGTTTTGATTACCGCTAAGATAGAGGAAGGAAATAAATCGGTCAGAAGCAATCAATGGTTAATAAAAACTAAACCTATCACAAAAAGATAGTGACAAGTATTCACTGAGACTGATAGGTGTGCCAAAAGTAGTGCTTAGGATGCTTACCAGAAACTCTTTTGAGATTTCTGTTAGAGAAACCCTCTAAATAAGAGAGTATAGGAAAGAGCTAAGTAGTCTACATGTTACTCTTAAAGATTTTGCCTATACCTACACTAGTTTCTTTGTGAAAACTGGTGTTTCGCTGCAAAAAACTCCAGTATTACTTTAGGATGTGCCGGGGTCAAAGAAAAAGAGAATGTTTCCTACTATGAAAATACCATGTATAACTTGTGAGTTAATGAATGAGCATTTGATCAGAAGTCGATTGACCATAAGAGTTGTTATATCAACATTAGAAAGAGTTAAAAATAATGATATCAAAAATTATTGAATTACCAGAAGTTCTCGCCAACCAAATTGCAGCTGGTGAAGTTGTAGAAAGGCCAGCGAGTGTTGTCAAGGAATTGGTTGAGAATGCTATCGATGCTAAGAGTAGCCAAGTCACCATTGATATTGAAGAGTCTGGTCTCAAAAAGATACAGATTACGGACAATGGTGAAGGGATGTCATCTGAAGATCTCCCTTTGAGCTTGCGGCGACATGCGACCAGTAAAATCAAAAATCAGAGTGATCTCTTTCGAATTAGAACGCTTGGTTTTAGGGGAGAAGCTTTACCATCGGTTGCTTCTATCAGCAAAATTACGATAAAAACAGCTACTAAGGAAGCTGCTTATGGCTCTCTACTAATTGCAACTGGTGGAGAGATTGAAACGCTTGAGGAAACCTCGACGCCTGTAGGTACCAAGATTAAGGTTGAAAACCTTTTTTATAATACACCTGCTCGCCTCAAATACATGAAAAGTTTACAGGCAGAGTTAGCTCATATTGTTGATGTGGTTAATCGTTTGAGTTTGGCTCATCCAGAAATTGCTTTCACCCTGATTAGTGATGGCCGTCAATTAACTCAGACGTCAGGGACGGGAGATCTTCGGCAGGCTATTGCGGGCATTTATGGCTTGAATACTGCGAAGAAAATGATTCCTATTTCCAGTGCTGATTTGGACTTTGAAGTGTCTGGCTATGTCAGTTTACCAGAGTTGACACGCGCTAACCGCAATTATATGACCATTTTAATCAATGGACGCTACATTAAAAATTTCTTGCTCAATCGGGCTATTTTAGATGGTTATGGCTCTAAGTTGATGGTTGGACGTTTCCCAATTGTTGTGATTGATATTCAGATTGACCCCTATTTGGCCGATGTCAATGTTCACCCTACTAAGCAAGAGGTCCGTATTTCAAAAGAGCGTGAGTTGATGGCTTTAATTAGTACGGCGATTTCTGAAAGTCTTAAGGAGCAAGATTTGATTCCAGATGCTCTGGAGAACTTAGCTAAATCAAGCACACGACACTTTTCTAAACCAGAGCAAACACAACTTCCATTACAATCTAAAGGGCTTTATTATGATCCTCAAAAGAATGATTTTTTTGTCAAAGAATCAGACGTTTCTGAAAAACTGCCTGAGAGTAATTTTCATGATACAGAGATTGACAAGACTGTAAAGGATCAAAGAACGGAGCAGTTTCCTGATTTAGGAGAGAATACAAGATTTTCCTCAGTAAAACGTGCTAGTCGATCACAGGATGAGGTAACTGATGCTGATCACCCTGGATTTGATTTGAAAAACAAACAGAAATTATCTCAAATGCTAACCCGTTTGGAAAATGAAGAGCGATCGGTATTTCCTGAATTGGATTATTTTGGTCAGATGCACGGCACTTATCTCTTTGCTCAGGGAAAAGATGGTTTATTTATCATTGACCAACACGCTGCCCAAGAGCGGGTTAAATACGAATATTATCGTGATAAGATAGGTGAAGTTGACAGTAGTTTACAGCAATTGTTGGTGCCCTATTTGTTTGAGTTTTCCGGCTCGGATTTCATTAATTTACAGGAGAAAATGGCACTCTTAAATGAAGTTGGCATCTTTCTGGAAGTGTATGGGCACAATACTTTCATCTTGAGGGAGCATCCTATCTGGATGAAAGAAGAAGAGATTGCATCTGGTGTCTATGAAATGTGTGACATGTTACTTCTAACCAATGAGGTATCTATCAAAACTTACCGAGCAGAGTTAGCTATTATGATGAGTTGTAAACGATCTATCAAGGCAAATCATAGCTTGGATGATTATTCAGCAAGAAATCTGCTGCTGCAATTGGCGCAATGTCAAAATCCTTATAACTGCCCTCATGGTAGACCCGTGTTGATTAATTTCAGTAAAGCAGATATGGAAAAAATGTTCCGTCGTATCCAAGAAAATCATACTAGCCTGCGAGAACTAGGAAAATATTAGAGAGGATGAGATGCAAGAGTTTTTAAACCTTCCCAAGCAGATTCAGCTGAGGCAACTGGTACGCTTTGTGACCATTACCTTAGGCAGTAGTATCTTTCCCTTTATGGCCATGTATTATACGACTTACTTTGGTACTTTTTGGACAGGCCTTTTAATGATGATTACCAGTTTGATGGGATTTGTTGGAACTTTATATGGTGGGCATCTGTCAGATGCTCTTGGTCGCAAAAAAGTCATTATGATTGGATCAGTAGGAACAACACTAGGCTGGTTTCTGACTATTTTAGCTAATTTGCCTAATGCAGCTATTCCTTGGTTAACATTTGCTGGTATTTTATTGGTAGAGATTGCTTCTAGTTTTTATGGTCCTGCCTATGAAGCCATGTTGATTGATTTGACTGATGAGAGTAATCGTCGATTTGTTTACACCATCAATTATTGGTTTATCAATATTGCCGTCATGTTTGGTGCAGGGCTATCTGGGCTTTTTTATGACCACCATTTTTTAGCCTTGTTAGTTGCCTTATTACTCGTCAATGTACTTTGTTTTGGCGTTGCTTATTATTATTTTGATGAGACCAGACCAGAGACACACGCTTTTGACCATGGTAAAGGCTTGCTGGATAGTTTTCAGAACTATCGTCAGGTGTTTCATGATCGTGCCTTTGTCTTGTTTACCTTAGGTGCCATCTTTTCTGGTAGTATCTGGATGCAAATGGATAACTATGTGCCAGTACATTTGAAACTGTATTTTCAGCCAACTACCGTGTTAGGTTTCCAGGTAACTAGTTCTAAAATGTTGTCATTAATGGTTTTTACCAATACATTGTTGATTGTTCTTTTCATGACAATAGTGAATAAATTAACTGAAAAATGGAAACTATTGCCTCAACTTGTGATTGGTTCTTTAGTATTTACTCTAGGTATGCTCTTGGCATTTACCTTTACGCAGCTCTATGCTATCTGGCTATCAGTTGTTTTGCTAACTTTTGGGGAAATGATAAACGTCCCTGCTAGTCAAGTCTTACGCGCTAATATGATGGATCATTCCAAAATAGGCTCTTACACAGGCTTTGTGTCAATGGCACACCCCCTAGGAGCTATTTTAGCTAGCCTACTAGTATCTGTCAGCCATTTTACAGGTCCTTTAGGCGTGCAATGTTTATTTGTAGTCATTGCTTTGCTAGGAGTTTATTTTACGGTTGTTTCTGCAAAAATGAAAAAGGTGTAATATGTACGATTATATTAAAGGTCAATTGACCAAAATTACGGCAAAATACATTGTCGTTGAAACCAATGGACTGGGCTATATTATCAATGTAGCCAATCCTTATAGCTTTACAGATAGTGTCAACCAACTGGTAACTATTTACCTGCATCAAGTGATTCGTGAGGACGCTCACTTGTTGTTTGGGTTCCATACGGAAGACGAAAAAGATGTTTTTCTGAAATTAATTTCTGTATCAGGCATTGGTCCGACAACAGCTCTCGCTATTGTGGCAGTTGATGATAATCGGGGTCTTGTTAACGCCATTGATACCAGTGACATCAAATACCTGACTAAATTTCCTAAAATCGGAAAAAAAACGGCACAACAGATGGTTCTTGACTTAGCCGGAAAATTTGTGGAGGTTCCACAAGAGACTAGTAAAGCACAACCACCTACCTCCTCAAACAATGACGAGTTGGATGAGGCTATTGAAGCCCTTCTTGCCCTAGGTTATAAAGCAACAGAACTGAAAAAAATTCGTGCCTTCTTTGAGGGGACCTCTGAGACGGCAGAGCAATACATCAAATCAGCATTGAAACTGTTAATGAAAGGGTAGGTGTTTCACATGAAACGTTGCTCATGGGTTCCTAAGGATAACCAGCTTTACTGTGATTACCACGATTTAGAATGGGGTCAACCCCTGGATGATGATAGAGATTTTTTTGAATTGCTGTGCCTTGAAAGTTACCAGTCCGGGTTATCCTGGCTGACGGTTTTGAAAAAACGCCAAACTTTCAGAACTGTTTTTCATGATTATGACATTTCGGCTGTGGCAGCCTTTACCGATGAGGAGATGGCTGATGCATTACAGAATCCATCCATTATCCGCCACAAGCTAAAGTTAGCAGCAACTGTCAACAATGCTATCGCAGTACAGAAAATTCAAGAAGAATTTGGTAGTTTTACCACTTATCTCTGGGATTTTGTTGGGGGAAAGCCAATTGACAACCTTGTCAATCAAGAGCACCCTGTTCCTGCTCAGACAGATTTATCTGTTCGCTTAGCTAAGGATTTAAAGAAAAGAGGATTTAGATTTTTAGGACCTACAACGGTTTATTCTTTTATGCAAGCATCGGGTCTGGTAAATGACCATGAAGAAACGTGTGCTTTTAAGTTAATAACAACTAAAAGGAGATAGTGATGAATCTTAACCAAACGGATCTTATTGTTTCAGATGTTCCAAAGGCTACCCAAGCTTTGGCATCACTGCTTAACTTAGCTGTGGATTGTGCAGATGAGCATTTTGCACAGTTCACTTTAGGTAGTCATTGTTTAATGGTATCAGATAACCCCCTCAAACCCATTACGTCACTTCACGGAGGTATCATTCTTCATATTGAAGTTGACTGTGTTGACAAGGAAGTTGAACGCTTAAAATCCTCAGGTTTTACTATTAATAATGGTCCAGTCAAGACGGCATGGGGAACCTACTCGGTCTGGGTGGAAGGACCAGAGGGTGTGATGCTTGATTTCTACCAATTTAGTGAAGACTAGATTTTCTACATCACTCTCAACAGAATAGAAAACAAGTAACGATACCATCTCCTAATTCGTCGTGAATTGGGAGATTTTTTGATAAAATGAAATTAGATTACGAATAGATAAGTAGGTGGGGAAATGAAAGCTGAACTGATTGCAGTAGGTACCGAAATTTTGACTGGTCAAATTGTGAATACTAATGCTCAATTTCTGTCGGAAAAAATGGCAGAGCTAGGTATTGATGTCTATTTTCAAACGGCTGTTGGGGACAACGAGGAGCGTTTACTTTCAGTGATTGCAACTGCTAGTCAGCGGAGTGATTTGGTCATTTTATGTGGTGGTCTTGGCCCCACGGAAGATGATTTAACCAAGCAGACTTTAGCAAAATACCTTAATAGAGATTTGGTCTTTGAAGAACAAGCTAGTCAAAAATTAGACGATTTTTATGCCAGTCGTAAAGAGTCGTCTCGAACGGCAAATAATGCTAAGCAGGCTCAAATCATTGCTGGTTCAAGCCCTCTGCAAAATAGAACAGGACTCGCAGTGGGGGGCTTAATCACTGTTAATAAGGTGACTTATGTTGTTTTACCAGGGCCGCCAAGTGAATTAAAACCTATGGTTAATGAGGAACTGCTTCCTCTTTTGTCCACACAATCTCGCAAACTTTACTCGAGAGTCTTACGATTTTTTGGGATTGGTGAGAGTCAGCTGGTGACGGTCTTATCAGACCTTATTGAGAATCAAACTGACCCTACCATTGCACCTTATGCCAAAACTGGTGAAGTGACCCTTCGTTTATCAACGAAAGCTGAAAATCAAACATTAGCAGATACGAAATTAGATCAACTAGAAGCGCAGCTATTGTCGCGAAAAACTCCTGACAACCAGTCGTTATCAGATTTTCTTTATGGCTATAGAGAGGATAATTCCTTAGCGCGTGAGGTATTTGAGCTCTTAGTAAAATATGATAAGACAATTACAGCAGCAGAAAGTCTAACCGCGGGATTATTTCAGTCAACTTTGGCGAGTTTTCCAGGAGCTTCTCAAGTATTCAATGGAGGCTTTGTGACTTATAGCATGGAAGAAAAAGCGAAAATGCTAGGCATTCCTCTAGAGGATTTGACATCGTATGGAGTTGTTAGTGCTTATACGGCTGAGAAGATGGCGGAGCAAGCAAGATTATTGACTGGTGCTGATATTGGGGTAAGTTTAACAGGTGTTGCCGGACCAGATATGTTGGAGGACCAGCCTGCAGGTACAGTTTTCATTGGTCTTGCCACTCAAAATAAGGTAGAATCAATGAAGGTTTTAATCGGGAGACGGAGCCGTTCAGATGTGCGTCATATTGCGACTTTACATGCTTTTAATATGGTCCGTAAAACTTTATTAAAACCTGAAAATTTGCTATAATAATAGCAGTTTATTTTAGGGATTGAGCAGTTAACCCTAATCATAGAGGAGAAGATATTGGCAAAAAAATTGAAAAAAAACGAAGAAATCACTAAAAAATTTGGTGACGAGCGTCGTAAGGCACTTGATGATGCCCTAAAAAATATTGAAAAAGATTTTGGTAAGGGTGCAGTGATGCGCTTGGGAGAACGTGCAGAGCAAAAAGTTCAGGTTATGAGTTCAGGAAGCCTAGCTCTTGATATTGCGCTTGGAGCGGGTGGTTATCCTAAAGGACGTATCATTGAGATCTATGGTCCAGAATCTTCCGGTAAAACAACTGTGGCTTTACATGCTGTGGCACAAGCTCAAAAAGAAGGTGGAATCGCAGCCTTTATCGATGCCGAGCATGCGCTTGATCCAGCTTACGCTGCTGCGCTTGGGGTTAATATTGATGAACTCCTTTTGTCTCAACCAGATTCTGGAGAACAAGGACTTGAAATTGCAGGTAAGTTGATTGATTCTGGTGCGGTTGACTTGGTTGTTGTCGATTCAGTAGCAGCTTTAGTGCCACGTGCTGAAATTGATGGTGATATTGGCGATAGCCATGTCGGATTGCAAGCACGTATGATGAGTCAGGCGATGCGTAAGCTATCGGCTTCTATTAACAAAACAAAAACTATCGCTATCTTTATTAACCAATTGCGTGAAAAAGTTGGTGTGATGTTTGGAAATCCTGAAACAACACCGGGTGGTCGTGCCTTGAAATTCTATGCTTCTGTTCGTTTAGATGTGCGTGGAACCACTCAAATTAAAGGAACTGGTGACCAAAAAGACAGTAGTATTGGTAAAGAAACAAAAATCAAAGTTGTTAAAAACAAGGTAGCTCCTCCGTTTAAAGTGGCAGAGGTTGAAATCATGTATGGAGAAGGCATTTCCCGTACTGGAGAGCTTGTGAAAATTGCTTCTGATTTGGACATTATCCAAAAAGCAGGTGCTTGGTTCTCTTATAATGGTGAGAAAATTGGTCAAGGTTCTGAAAATGCTAAGCGTTATTTGGCGGATCATCCAGAATTATTTGATGAGATTGATCGTAAAGTACGTGTTAAATTTGGTTTGCTTGAAGAAAGCGAAGAAGAATCTGCTATGGTAATGGCGACAGAAGAAACCGATGATCTTGTTTTAGATTTAGATAACGGGATTGAAATTGAAGATTAAACAAGAGCCCCTTGGGGCTTTTTAAAATGCATTGTTAACGAATAGTAGAACTATTGTTGATAGGTGTATGAGTGAATGGAAATCATCATTTCAAAACAATGTGGAAAGAGCAGGACTTAGGATAACGATAACAAACAAAAGATTAAAATAACTGACAATTCAAGAAAGGCAGGTCAAAAACCTTATTTTACCCAAATAATATCTTTAAAATTAAAAAATAGGTCCGAAGACCTATATTGATGAACTAAAAACTGTGCTACAATATGGTTATCACGAAATAGAAAGTGAGTTAACAACATGATTAAAATTTATACGATTTCAAGTTGTACGAGCTGTAAAAAGGCAAAAACTTGGTTAAATGCCCACAAGCTCCCTTATAAAGAACAGAATTTGGGAAAAGAACCACTAACAAAAGAAGAAATTTTAGCCATCTTATCAAAAACTGAGAATGGTGTGGAAAGTATCGTTTCATCTAAGAATCGATATGCCAAGGCACTTAATTGTGATATTGAAGAGCTAAGTGTTAGTGAAGTGATTGATTTGATTCAGGATAACCCTCGTATTCTTAAAAGTCCGATTCTAATTGATGACAAACGCCTTCAAGTGGGTTATAAGGAAGATGATATTCGCGCTTTCCTTCCACGCTCTATTCGTAATATTGAAAATACTGAAGCACGTTTACGTGCAGCACTTTAAAAGCTCTTCTGGAGCTTTTTTTCGTACCTTCTTGACTTGAAATTCTTGTTTATTATTAAAAAATGAGTTATAATAAAGCATAGCACTTAATTTTAGAAAGAAGGTGTAAGTATGGGATTTACAGATGAAACCGTCCGCTTTAAATTGGATGATGGCGACAAAAAGGAGATTAGTGAAACATTGACTGCCGTCTATCATTCACTGGATGAAAAAGGCTATAATCCAATTAATCAAATTGTAGGTTATGTCTTAAGTGGGGACCCAGCTTATGTTCCTCGTTACAATGATGCTCGAAATCAAATTCGTAAATATGAGCGTGATGAGATTGTAGAAGAGCTTGTCCGCTATTATTTGCAAGGAAATGGGATTGACGTTAAATGAGAATAATGGGACTCGATGTCGGCTCGAAGACTGTTGGTGTAGCCATTAGTGACCCTCTTGGTTTTACGGCTCAAGGCCTTGAAATTATCAAAATTGATGAAGAAAAAGAAGAATTTGGCTTTGAACGTCTAGGTGAGCTTGTCAAGCAATACCAAGTTGATCAGTTTGTTGTGGGTTTGCCAAAAAATATGAACAATACTAGCGGCCCACGTGTGGAAGCCAGTAAAGCTTACGGAGAAAAAATAGAAAGTCTCTTTAGCCTTCCCGTTCATTATCAAGATGAGCGATTGACAACTGTTGAAGCTGAACGTATGCTGATTGAACAGGCTGATGTTAGCCGTGGAAAACGTAAGAAAGTTATTGATAAATTAGCAGCTCAGCTAATCCTACAAAATTATCTAGATCGCAATTATTAAGGAGATAAAAATGGCACATAATCATGAACATGATAACGAGCACGAACTCATCACACTTGTGGATGAACAAGGGAATGAAACGTTATTTGAAATTTTGTTAACCATTGATGGCCGCGAAGAATTTGGTAAAAACTATGTTCTTTTGGTGCCAGCTGGTTCTGAAGAAGATGAATCTGGTGAAGTTGAAATTCAAGCCTACTCATTCACAGAAAATGAAGACGGGACAGAAGGTGATTTACAACCAATTCCTGAAGATTCAGATGCTGAATGGGACATGATTGAAGAAGTGTTCAATAGTTTTTTAGATGAAGACTAAAACTTATTAAACAATAACGAAAAAGTAGCCATAGGGCTATTTTTTTTTGCTTTTTTTCGAATAGGTAGATGAGGAGGTGAGCATGGGTAAGAAACTTAACCAGAGAGATGCTGCGTTTTTGAAAGCTTATCAAGCCAAATCATTACACAGGTTTAGGGAGTTACAGCACTATGCCATGCTTTGTCAGAAATTGACTAAATAAGAGATTCTGTTATACTTGTTTTATGATATTTATGATATTTTTTAACGATGATGAAGAATAGTGAGAGAAATGGATAGACTTGTTTTACCCGGACAGACTTCTAGTTAACCGTTGGAGAATATGACAGTTCAAGGAGAAAAACAGTGACTCAGTTAAACGACGAATTAATTCGAAAAGAAACGATACAATTGGCCAATGATGGTCCAACTATTCATACAACAAAATATGAGACTAAGGTTCCAACGCTTCATAAATCTTATTTGCTATTTTTTAGTCTTATCCTTAGTGCACTGACAATTGCAGTTCCGTTTTTCACTGATGCTGCTGACAGTCTTCAGTCTCAAAATTTATACATTGGGATGATGTTGACAAAAGGGCAAATCCCATATAGTGACGTCTTTACAACTGGTGGTTTGTTATACTTTGTAGTTATTGCGCTCAGCTATTATCTAGGGACAACCCTTTGGTTGGTTTTTGTTCAGGCTTTTTGTTTCTATTTGTCGGGACTCTATCTTTACAAGCTTATTAATTATTTTACTAGTTTTCAAAAGGTTGCCTTGGCTTTTTCAATCGGTTATTACTTCTTATCGTTAGGTCTTGGCTTTGGGGGACTCTACCCTATTCAGTTAGCGATGCCCTTTGTTTTGGTTTCTGCCTGGTTTTTAACCAAGTACTTTGCGGACTTGATAAAGGATGAGGCCTTTATTCTGTTTGGGTTTATGGGAGCTCTTTCCATGCTAATTGAACCTAGAACATTGATTTTTTGGGTTCTCGCTTGTGTCACAGTGCTTGTTTACAATATCCATCAAAAACATCTTGCAAGAGGATTTTACCAATTATTAGCTTCTATCTGGGGAATGATTTTGGTTTTTTACACGGCAGGTTATTTTATTTTGAACTTGCAAATATTAAATCCCTACTTAGCTCAAGCTGTGGCTTATCAATTTACTTTTTTTAGAGTAGGCGATCTCTCTCTGCCACTTGGTGTAGGCATTCAGATTCTTCTTGCTCTAGGGCTAGGTTTATTAACTGGCGTCTTTAGTTTTATCAAACAACTTAAAACATCTTCGGACGTGGTGATTAAATGGCTATTTACTTTCGTTATTTTGGGAAATCTTATTGTGGCAGCCTTGTCTCAGGATTACCAGCCTTACCATCTTTTAGCGGTTTTACCATTTGGTTTGATACTAACAGCTATACCAATTGGGCAATGGTATGAGTTAGATTTAGGTCAACGCAGTCATCGTCGACGTCGTGGTAATAGAACTGGGATGGGACGTGTTCTTTCACTATACCTTAAGAAACACTTCTATTTGCCGTTTGTGTTGATGCTAGCGGCGATAGCTTATCCTTCTTACCATACCATTACTAGTATGGCTACTAACCAGGAACGTTCTCATATCGCTAGCTACTTGCAAAAACAATTAGATGGTCATCAACCTATCTATGTCTGGGATAATACCTCTAAAATCTATCTAGAGAGTAAGGCTAAATCAGTGTCACAATTTAGTTCACCAAACGTCAACACGAAGAAGATCAGTCATCAAAAAATTCTAGAAGATGAATTGCTGGAAAATAAAGCAGTTTATATTGTGGTTAATCAAAAAATGAAATTGCCAACAATCATTCGTAACATGTTATCTTCTAATTATAAAATCGATCAAAAGATTGATGTGAAAGGCTTTACCCTCTATCGTAAAAAATAAGATTAAAATCAATATCTTGTGTTTAAGCAAAAAACTTGACACAATATATTGATTTTTTTGTTGGTCATGATATAATAATCCATAAGGAGATTCGACATGATAACACTAGAAGAAGATAAGGTTCTTATCCAACCTGAGATTAAAGTGATTAAACGAGATGGCCGCCTTGTTAATTTTGATACGACTAAAATATATAGTGCCTTGCTAAAGGCTAGTATGAAGGTCACTCGAATGTCACCACTTATTGAAGCTAAGTTGGAAGCTATCTCTGAACGGGTAATTGCTGAAATCAATGAGCGCTTTCCGACCAATATTAAGATTTATGAAATTCAAAATATTGTAGAGCATGAACTCCTAGCTGCTAATGAGTATGCCATTGCCAAGGAGTATATTAATTACCGGACACAGCGTGATTTTGCGCGTTCTCAAGCAACGGATATTAATTTTTCGATTGATAAACTAATCAATAAAGATCAAACGGTTGTTAACGAAAACGCTAACAAAGACAGTGATGTCTTTAATACGCAACGGGATTTGACTGCTGGAATTGTTGGTAAATCCATCGGGTTAAAAATGTTGCCTCCTCATGTTGCAAATGCCCATCAAAAAGGTGATATTCACTACCATGACTTGGATTATAGTCCTTACACTCCAATGACAAACTGTTGTTTGATCGACTTTAAGGGCATGTTAGCCAATGGTTTTAAAATCGGGAATGCTGAGGTTGAAAGTCCTAAATCCATTCAGACGGCGACAGCTCAAATCTCACAGATTATCGCTAATGTAGCATCTAGCCAGTATGGTGGCTGTACGGCAGACCGAATTGATGAGTTTTTAGCGCCATATGCGGAGCTTAATTTCAAAAAACATTTAGCAGATGCAGAAAAATGGGTTATCGAAGATAAACGTGAAAATTATGCCTTCGAGAAGACGCAAAAAGATATTTACGATGCTATGCAGTCCTTGGAGTATGAGATTAATACGCTCTTTACTTCTAACGGTCAGACCCCTTTTACATCATTAGGATTTGGTCTAGGAAAATCATGGTTTGAACGTGAAATTCAGAAAGCTATTTTGACCATTCGAATTAATGGCCTTGGGAGTGAGCATCGCACAGCCATCTTCCCCAAATTAATTTTTACGGTGAAACGTGGCTTGAATTTAGAGCCTGACTCACCAAACTATGATATTAAAACCTTAGCCTTGGAATGTGCCACTAAGCGAATGTATCCAGATATGCTATCCTATGATAAAATCATTGATTTGACGGGATCTTTTAAGTCACCAATGGGGTGCCGTTCTTTTCTCCAAGGTTGGAAGGATGAGCATGGCCAAGATGTGACTTCTGGTCGTATGAATCTTGGGGTGGTAACCCTTAATTTACCACGTATTGCTATGGAATCAAATGGGGATATGGACAAGTTCTGGGAGCTTTTTAATGAGAGAATGCACATTAGTAAAGACGCTTTAGTCTATCGTGTGGAACGTGTCAAAGAAGCAACACCAGCCAACGCTCCTATTCTTTATCAGTATGGTGCTTTTGGGAAACGGTTAGAGAAGACAGGGAATGTAGATGACCTCTTTAAAAACCGTCGTGCGACTGTTTCGCTCGGTTATATTGGTTTGTATGAAGTTGCCTCTGTTTTTTATGGTGGCAAGTGGGAAGGTGATTCAGAAGCTAAGGACTTTACCTTGTCTATTGTGAAAGCTATGAAACAGGCTTGTGAAGAGTGGTCAGATGAATACGGCTATCATTTTTCGGTTTATTCAACACCATCTGAAAGTTTGACAGATCGTTTCTGCCGTCTGGATACTGAAAAATTTGGACTTGTAACAGATATTACAGACAAAGAGTATTACACCAATTCATTCCACTACGACGTGCGTAAGAATCCTACACCTTTTGAAAAGCTTGACTTTGAGAAAGCTTACCCAGAAGCAGGCGCTTCAGGTGGTTTCATTCATTACTGTGAGTACCCTGTTTTACAACAAAATCCAAAGGCCTTGGAAGCGGTATGGGATTATGCTTATGATCGTGTGGGCTATTTGGGGACTAATACCCCTATTGATAAATGTTACAAGTGCCAATTCGAAGGTGATTTTACACCAACAGAACGTGGGTTTACTTGTCCAAACTGCGGTAATAATGATCCTAAAACAGTTGACGTGGTCAAACGAACCTGTGGCTATTTGGGAAATCCTCAAGCGCGTCCAATGGTTAATGGTCGTCATAAGGAAATTTCTGCGCGTGTGAAGCACATGAATGGGTCAACCATCAAATACCCAGGATTGTAGTAGGTTTAAGCTGGGTAAGAGCTCTTTTGATAGAAATATGATATGCTTAAAAGGTTGCTTCATGCAAGCAATCTTTTATTGTTGAATAAGCTGTGCTGGTGAGCCTGACCTTTGGACGAAGATTGATAAGTCCAGAGTTCAGGTGAGAAACAGCTTATGAGGAAGAAAGAGAAAGGAAGAGATAATGGGAAAATATCAATTAGATTATAAAGGAATGCAACAAGTGGAACGTTTCCATGAGAAGAACTCTACAAAAAAGGCAGATAAAAAATCCCGAGTTCAAGAACTCAAGGCTCAATTCTTAGAGAAAGTCAAAAAACAAACTAAATAAGAAATATGGTGAAGAAAGAAGGTCAACCATGCTTAATATTGGTATTGTGGGATTAGGTGCTATTTCTCAGAAAGCCTATTTACCTTATATGCGACAACTGGATGGTGTGATTTGGCACCTGTCCACTCGAAATAGAAACGTTAGGGAGCAAGTTGGCCAATTATTTGGACAGTCTATTCTTTACAGTGATGTCAAGGAGTTATCAAAGGCAAGTTTAGATGGCGTCTTTATACATGCGGCTACATTGGCCCACGCGGAATTGGCTAGTTTATTTTTAAATCAAGGGATTCCAGTCTTTATGGATAAACCTATAGCTGACAATTACCTGCTGACAAAGAACCTCTATAACTTAGCCAAAGAAAACCAGACTTTTCTGATGGCAGGATTTAATAGGCGCTTTACACCTCGTGTCAAGGAGTTGTCAATATTGTCAAGTAAGTGTAAATTTACTGTTGAAAAAAATGACTTGAACCGCCCAGGAGACATGACTTTTAAACTCTTTGATTTCTTTATCCATCCTTTAGATACAGCATTATTCTTGACAGAAGGCACCTTACTAAAAGGGCATTTTCAATACCATCTGGAAGCAGGGTTACTGAGTCAAGTTATGGTAACCTTGATGACCGAAAGCATGACGACTACAGCTTCTATGAATTTACAATCAGGGAGTCGCCGTGAGGTAATTGAAGTTCAACGGGCTGAAGAAACTTATCACTTAGAGAACTTAGACGAGTTATCTATTTATAAAGGTACTGAAAAAAGGGTGCTTGGCTTTGATTCTTGGGACACCACTCTGCACAAAAGAGGTTTTGAAACAATGATCGATGCCTTTTTAGAAGCTATTAGCACAGGTGTCAATCCTGTCAGCCCTGAGTCTAGTCTTTTAAGCCACTGGATTTGCCAACAGATTGCTGACTCTCAGCTTCCTTATGGAGAGTTAACGGTAGATTTGCCTAAAGAGTAGGAATTAATATGGAAATAAGACGACCGACTTTGGAAGATAAAGATGCTGTATTGTCAATGATTAACGAATTTTTAGAGCAGAAAAGTGCTACAGATGGGTTATGGCATTTTAACGTCGCCGACTTTAACTATGAAACATGGTTGGAAGATTCCTTACGACAGGAAATGGGTTTGGCCAGTCAAGGAGTGCCTGCTATTCAATACGTCGCATTTGATGAGAGAAGTCAGGCTATAGGGTTCTTAAATCTTCGCTTACGTTTAAATGAGATATTACTTGAAAAAGGCGGTCATATCGGTTATTCTGTTCGTCCTAGTCAACGTGGGAAAGGTTATGCTAAAGAAATGCTTAAACAAGCTATCAGCTTTGCGATTTCTAAAAATATCGAAAGAATCTTGGTAACATGTCATCAAACCAATACTGCTAGTCGAGCAGTTATTATGGCTAACGGTGGGGTTTTGGAAGACAGTTGTGAGGGAACAGAACGCTATTGGATTGAAAGACAAGAAGGATAGGTCATGAAAGAAAAATGTTGGAATAATCCCAAACCTACCGAATGGAAAGCTGAAGAATTAAGTCAAGGGCGAATCATTGATTACAAGGCGTTTAATTTTGTTGATGGGGAAGGGGTTCGCAACTCTCTGTATGTTTCTGGCTGTCTCTTTCACTGTAAGGGCTGCTACAATGCGGCAACTTGGTCGTTTAAAGCTGGAGTACCGTATACCCAAGAGCTAGAAGAACAAATCATGGCAGATTTGGCTCAGCCCTATGTCCAGGGGTTGACACTTTTAGGGGGGGAGCCTTTCTTGAATACGAGTTTTCTGATCCCTTTGATTCAGCGTATTCGGTGTGAATTGCCAGAAAAAGACATTTGGTCTTGGACAGGTTATACTTGGGAAGAATTAATGCTTGAGACACCAGATAAACTAGAAATGCTGTCACTGATTGATATTCTGGTGGATGGACGTTTTGATATCACAAAAAAGAACTTCATGTTGCAATTTAGAGGCTCTTCTAACCAGCGAATTATAGATGTTCAAAAGTCTTTAGCCGTCAAAAAAGTGGTTATTTGGGATAAGTTAAATGATGGTAAGCAATCCTTTGAGCAAGTTAGCCGGGAAGATTTACTTTAATAGAAAGACTTATCCACACTAATTTTTGAAAAGAAAGAATGAAAACAGGTCTTTTGACCTTAATTTAGTGGAAAAGTAGCTTTTAGAGATGGTTTTCCCCACATTATCCTCATAGTTATCAACAGGTTGTTGACAAGTTGACATTTTGTGAATAAGAAGAAAAAAAGAGGCTAGGCCTCTTTTTTAATATAGACAAATTCGTGATCTGTTGATAGTTCTGAATGGTAACGAAAGCCAGAAAAGACAAGGGTTTTCAGGCTATCGATGGTTTGGCAGTTGTTTTCCATACAAGCTGTAAGGAAGGCTCCGCGAGCTTTTTTTGAAATGGTCGAATGGGTCTTGAGTTGCCCCTCTTTCTCTTCCATAAATTTAGGACTTAACCACAATTGTTTATAATTTTTTGAAAAAACATCGTCAAATTCGCTGGATAACAGTGAAATCACTTGTGAATGCTCTTGGGCAAACTGGTTATAGAAAGGACGCCAGTAAGTCTTGAGGCTTTGTCCTTCAATCTTTATTCTGGTGTGAAAATCATGGCGGTGCTCTGAGATAGAATGATGAGTAGGAATGATACCGTAAAAGGATGAGGTGATATAGACTTGTTGATTTAGGTAAGCCTGTTCTCTAGCAGTAAGGTTATCACGCTTGATGTTGCGGTACATTAGACCGTTGAATAGCTGGTAGGCAGGGTAAGCGAGGCTTTGTTGAGAGTCTATGTTTTGCCAGCGCTGATACTCTTGTTTAGCTGCCTCTTCTTTGATACGATAGGCTTTGGCCAAGTCCTCTGTGGTCATAGCTGCCATTGCCTTTAAAATGGCCTGGCTTGGTTGAGGCAGTAGGTGTGGATAAGATTCTTTAGGAATCACCATTTCTTTTGCAGTTGGAATTAAAAAGGTTAGCATAGTGTTATTGTAGTAAAGTTAGTTGCTTCCTGTCAAGAGAACTAGTTTTGTCCAAGGATAACTTTTACACGGATGCCGTCCTCGTCTTCTGTCGTGAAAGAAGAAGCCTCTTCTTGTAAAATAGCTAGGCCGTGTAATCTAGCTTTTTTCAGAGTGGCTAAAAAAAGCAGGGGCGTCTCAATGTGAATGGTTAGGAAACCTAGACCTGGAGTGCCTTCTTGGTGTTTTTTGAGGTAAGGGCCAGACCATTGATTGAAGGCAAGGTGATGATGGTAGTTGCCTGAAGCAATCCAGCTAGCGCTAGGAATGGTCATTTTATCGCCTAAATCAAAAACCTTTTGATAGAGAAGTGAAGAAGCCAGAGCATTTTTGACACTCAGATGGACATGACCAATGCGTGTGCCTGTAGCTAGTAAAAAGTGTTCTGAAATATCTGTCAGTTGATCCAACATACTTTGAGCATCCATTGGCTCAGTTACACCAATAATTTGCCCATTGTCACGGGTATCCCACTGCTCAACGGGTTTATCATGATAGATTTCAATCCCATTACTCTCAGGATCGCTGAGGTAGATAGCTTCGCTATAACCGTGATCTGCTGCGCCTTCTAAAGAGACACCTCTGACTAAGAAATGATTGAGAACAATTCCTAAGCTATGACGATCAGGAACTAGAAAGGCTGTATGATAAAGGCCATAAGCTTTATCGCCTGATAAAGGTGTTTGTCGTAACTCTAAGATAACGGTTTTACCGTCTGTAGTGAATTGACGAGATGTCGTGTCTTGTGAGAGAATCTGTAAACCGATAATACTTGTGTAAAAGGTTGTCATCTTTGCTAGATCGGTAACATTTAGAGAAACCGTTCCTAGAGAGATAGTTGAGTTGTAAGGGTATGTCATCCTATTACCTCCAAAAACTAATTAAACCTATCATAACCAATTAGTTTCAAAAGGAAAAGTAAGCACAAATAAGTGGTATAGGCACTAAAAAGTAACTCATTTGTCAGCCCTATCGTGTTTCTGTTCTCGTAATAGTTTATAATAACTTATAAGTTACAAAAAGATACTAAAAGGAGCTGCTGTCTATGCTGAAAAAAAGACCAGCTTGTCCCGTAGAAACAACCTTATCGGTAATCGGGAATAAATGGAAATTATTAATATTAAGGGATTTGTTGAAGGGGACTTTGAGGTTTGGGCAATTAAAGGCTTCTATTGGGACTGTTAGCAAAAAGGTACTCACTGCCCAATTGAGGGCTATGGAAGCAGACGGTTTGGTTCATCGGGAAGTGTATGCAGAAGTGCCACCTCGTGTCGAGTATTCCTTAACTGAAACTGGGTTGAGTTTATCGCCTGTTATTGAAGTGATGTCAGATTGGGGACAAAGCTATCAAGAAAAGCACGTGGCTTTATTTGAGGAAGCATAGCTATTTTAGGGTGTAAGGAGCAGCTATATCTCCGATGTTCTCATTTGATGAGAAAAATATCTATTATCACATTCTTTACAATTTGATAAAAAACTATTTTTTTACCTGAAAAAGCTTGCCGCCTCCTCTCAAATATGATAATATAGTCTCAAGTCTGTTTGAGAAAACAGAAGCTCAGGTCAAGTAAGTACACACTTACAATAACACAGTTGATGATGGGGAAACTCAGAGTCAAGAAAAAGAAAAGCAAGCCTTGCATTTTGCAAGGCTTTTTTCTGTCTTTATTTTGGTCTGCGCCGAGCAAAATCTAAAAATTTAAATTTTTCCAGTTTATGGCGACTCTCGGTGAATTGGAATTGGTTATTATTGGAAAGGTAGACTTTGGATTTGACGGAAACAACATGTTGGTCTGATCCAAGGTCAAGTAAAATTTTATCATGATCGGTTATTTGGTCAATGGTAACCTCTTTGAGGGCAAAGTCAATGGTGAGATGGAGTTCCTTTTCCAGGTATTGATAAATAGAATGCTCTGCGATTTCCCTTGTCATTATTGGCACCAAAGTTTTACTAAGGTAATCAATGTCTAAGACGGAAGCCACACCCTCAACAACGCGTTGGCGCGTAACACGCCAGACCAAACTGTTTTTGCTAAAACCGGTCAATTTTGAAAGTGTCTCATCCACAATCAGTTTATCAATGGCAATGACGTTGGTCTTAGAATCTAGATTTGAGTAAGAGACGAGTTCCTGATAACTAGTTAGTTCTGAGATGGGGAACATGATCTGATGATGCTTAATCACTTGGGTGCCACGTCCTTGTTTTTTGAGGATAAGGCCTGCCTTGGTGAGAAGCGAGAGAGCCTTGCGGACGGTATCTCGGCTAGCTTGGTACTGTTGACTCAATTCTATTTCAGTAGGTAAAAAATCCCCTTCTTTGTAAAAGTCTTTGTTGATTTTTGTTTCGAGGTCTTTATAAATACGTTCATACTTTGTCATAGGGTAAATTACCTTTCCACTTGTCTATTTTTTTACAGACAACACCTTTTATTTTACCAAAATAATGGCTTTTTTGGCACAAACAACTTGCAGACAAATTTGCAATCGATTACAATAAAGGTGTCAATCAGATTCTATCTAAGAATTTGAATATTTCATTTTGACGTTGCTTGTTAAAAGCAACTAGAACAAAGGACTAGGGGATGTCACATGGGAAAATTTGAACAGGATGCTAAGAGTCTTCTAACTGCTATTGGCGGTAAAGAAAACATCAAGGCTGTCACACACTGTGCAACGCGTATGCGTTTTGTTTTGAATGATAATAATAAGGCAAATGTCAAAGAGATTGAAAAAATTTCTGCAGTGAAAGGGACATTTACCAATGCTGGACAGTTTCAGGTAATCATTGGTAATGAGGTTCCAGTCTTTTATAATGACTTTACAGCTGTTTCTGGTATTGAAGGGGTGTCTAAAGAAGCTGCCAAATCAGCAGCTAAAAGTAATCAAAATGCCTTACAACGGGTGATGACCATGTTGGCTGAGATTTTCACACCTATTATTCCGGCGATTATCGTTGGGGGGCTTATTTTAGGTTTCCGTAATATTTTGGAGAGTGTGCCTTTTGAATTTCTTGGGCAGCAGGTCGAAAAAGGGAAATTAGTTTTTGATGCAGCTGGGGATCCTGTTTGGAATACGATTGTGAGGGTATCTCCTTTCTGGTCAGGGGTTAACCATTTCTTGTGGTTACCAGGGGAAGCTATTTTCCACTTCTTACCAGTTGGGATTACTTGGTCTGTGACGCGTAAGATGGGAACCACTCAAATTTTAGGGATTGTCCTTGGTATCTGTTTGGTGTCACCACAATTATTGAATGCCTATGCGGTGGCAGGAACGCCTGCTGCTGAGATTGCCAAAAACTGGGTTTGGGATTTTGGTTTCTTTACCATTAATCGTATTGGGTATCAGGCACAGGTTATTCCAGCCCTTTTAGCTGGTCTGTCCCTTGCTTATCTTGAAATTTTCTGGCGTAAACGGATTCCAGAAGTGGTTTCAATGATTTTTGTGCCATTCCTTTCTTTGATTCCAGCTTTGATTTTAGCACATACGGTATTGGGGCCAATCGGTTGGACTATTGGTAAAGGGATTTCCTTTGTTGTGTTAGCTGGATTGACTGGTCCTGTTAAATGGCTATTCGGTGCCATCTTTGGTGCCTTGTATGCTCCGCTAGTTATTACTGGTTTACATCACATGACAAATGCCATTGATACCCAATTAATTGCTGATACTGCAACTCGTACAACTGGTTTGTGGCCAATGATTGCTCTTTCAAATATCGCTCAAGGGTCAGCCGTTTTTGCTTACTATTTAATGAATCGTCATGAAGAACGTGAGACTGAAATATCGCTTCCTGCAGCAATTTCTGCTTACCTTGGGGTAACTGAGCCTGCCTTATTTGGGGTTAATGTTAAATATGTTTATCCCTTTGTAGCCGGAATGATTGGCTCAGGTATTGCGGGGCTCTTATCAACAACCTTTAATGTTCAGGCAAATTCTATTGGTGTTGGTGGCTTACCAGGTTTCATGGCTATCAATGTGAAGTATATGATTCCATTCTTCATCTGTATGGCAGTAGCCATTGTGGTACCGATGTTTTTAACCTTCTTTTTCCGTAAATCACATATCATGACTAAGACAGAAGATGAAGCTAAACTACTTGAGAGACCCGTTTCGGAGGCTCCTGTAGCAACTGCTCCACATAAGACTATGCAAGGGACAGTTATCACTTTAACCAGCCCTTTAACTGGTGAAGTTAAAGCGTTGTCTGAAGCTGTTGATCCTGTCTTTGCACAGGGAGCTATGGGCCAAGGTGTTCTTCTTCAACCGACAGAAGGGGTTTTAGTAGCGCCTTGTGATGCTGAAGTATCGGTCTTGTTCCCAACCAAACACGCTATTGGTTTGGTGACGGCTGAAGGTTTGGAATTATTGATGCATATTGGCATGGATACGGTTAACTTAGATGGTCAAGGATTTGAAGCTTTGGTGAGGCAAGGTGATCAGGTTAAGACTGGACAAACCTTGATTCGATTTGACATAGCAGCTATTTCTGAAGCTGGATACGCCACTGAAACACCTCTTGTGGTGACTAATCAAGATGACTTTACGGTAACTGTTGAAGTTAGCTTACCGCGTCAGATTAAGGTTAATGATAAGTTAGCAGTAGCGGTGAAAAATTAGTTTTACTAAGAGAAAGCGTTCAGGAACTGAGATCAGTTCCTGAAACTATTTTAGGGAGGAAAACTCATGACAATTGATAAAAAGAAAGTCGTCTATCAAATTTACCCAAAATCTTATAAGGACACTACTGGAAATGGTGTGGGAGACTTGCGAGGAATCATTGACAAATTGCCTTACTTACAAGAACTAGGGATAGATATGATTTGGTTGAACCCTTTCTACCCTAGTCCACAACGAGATAATGGCTATGATGTTTCAGATTATACGGCGGTCAATCCTGATTTTGGGACTATGGCTGATTTTGAAGATTTGGTGAAAGCTGCTAAGGAGCATCAGATTGAGTTAATGTTGGATATGGTTTTGAATCACTGTTCCACAGACCACGAGTGGTTCCAAAAAGCTTTAGCAGGAGACCCTTATTATCAGGATTTCTTTATCTTGAGAGATCAGCCGACTGATTGGGTTTCCAAATTTGGTGGGAATGCTTGGGCGCCTTTTGGAGATACAGGCAAGTACTACTTACACTTGTTTGATGTGACACAGGCTGACTTGAATTGGCGGAACTCACACGTTCGTGAGGAACTGGCTAAAGTGGTTAATTTTTGGCGAGATAAAGGAGTGAAGGGGTTCCGGTTTGATGTGATTAACCTGATTGGGAAAGATGAAGAGCTGGTGGATTGTCCGGTCAATGATGGTAAGCCAGCTTATACGGATCGTCCTATTACTCACACTTATCTTCATGATCTCAATCAAGCCAGTTTTGGTCAGGATGATTCGTTTATGACAGTAGGGGAAATGTCTGCCACGACTATTGACAACTGTCTTTTATACACGGCTCCCGAACGGGAAGAGTTGTCCATGGCTTTTAATTTCCACCATCTAAAAGTTGATTATGAGAATGGTCAGAAATGGACTATTATGGCTTTTGATTTTGCAGCGCTGCGAGACTTATTCCATGCCTGGGGTGAAGGCATGAGTCAAGGCAATGGGTGGAGTGCCTTGTTCTACAATAACCATGATCAACCACGTGCCCTGAATCGTTTTGTTGATGTAACACATTTCCGAAACGAAGGGGCTACGATGTTAGCGGCTTCCATCCATTTGTCACGAGGAACGCCTTACATTTATATGGGTGAGGAGATTGGCATGCTTGATCCAGATTTTGATAGTATGGATGATTATGTGGATGTGGAAAGTCTCAATGCTTACTCAAGCTTACTAGTCTCAGGTAAAAGTGCAGAAGAAGCCTTTGCCATTATCAAGGCTAAGTCAAGGGACAATGCCAGAACCCCAATGCAATGGGATGCTAGTGAACATGCTGGCTTTACGACTGGTAAGCCTTGGTTAGGGGTTGGCAAATCTTATCGAGACATCAATGTCGAAACAGAAAAAGAGGGACGTATTTTTCCTTTCTACCAACGCTTGATTGCTTTGCGGAAGGAACTCCCTATTATTGCTGAAGGGGATTATCGGGCTGCTTTTAAAGATAGTCAGGCTGTCTACGCCTTTGAACGCCATTTAGGTGACCAGTGCTTACTTGTTCTCAATCATTTTTATGCTGATGAGGTCGAACTGGAATTACCTCCACGTTATCAACATGGACAGGTCTTAATCAGCAACTATGAGAAAGTCTCTATTGGCGAAAAAGTGATACTGAAACCTTATCAGACACTTGCTATTTTAGCTGATAACTAACTAAAAGCCTGGGGTTAGGCCTCAGGCTTTTGGTGATTGTCACGAAAAAAGCAGTTTTCTCATATATTTATTTTTAAACTCTTATTTTTTCAATTTAAAAACAATTAAGGTGGGTTATTTCAGCTAAATTTTGGTACAATGGAAAAGATTATAGTCAGAGCGATGAGCTATCAGCTCTGCGATTCTAAAATGACAAAAGGAGATAGAAATGACAACTTATCAAGATGATTTTTACCAAGCGGTCAATGGGAAGTGGGCAGAGACAGCGGTTATCCCAGACGACAAACCTCGTACAGGTGGTTTTTCAGATTTAGCAGATGAGATTGAAGTATTAATGCTGGCCACTACAGATGCTTGGTTAGCAGGGGATCATGTCCCTGATGATGCAATTTTAGCAAACTTTGTTAAATTTCACCGTTTGGTAGCGGATTATGACAAACGTGATGAGATTGGTGTGGCGCCTGTTCTTCCCATGATTGAAGACTACAAGGCTTTGACCTCTTTTGCAGAGTTTGCTGCAAAGGTAGCGGAGTACGAATTATCAGGTCAGCCTAATGAATTTCCGTTTGGTGTGGCACCAGATTTTATGAATGCTCAGCTGAATGTGCTTTGGGCAGAAGCGCCAAGCATTCTTTTGCCTGACACGACTTATTATGAAGAAGGTAACGAAAAGGCAGAGGAATTGCGTGGCATTTGGCGTCGATCTCAGGAAACGTTGCTTCCTCAATTTGGTTTTTCAACAGCAGAAATCAAGGACCTTTTAGATAAGGTGATTGAGTTAGATAAGCAATTGGCTAACTATGTCTTGTCTCGTGAGGAAGGCTCTGAATATGTCAAACTATACCATCCTTATGCTTGGGCTGACTTTACCAAACTAGCTCCAGAGCTTCCTTTGGATAGCATTTTTGAAAAGATTTTAGGCCAAGTACCTGACAAGGTTATTGTCCCTGAAGAACGTTTTTGGACAGAATTTGCAGCCACTTACTACTCTGAAGCTAACTGGGATTTGCTAAAAGCTAATTTGATTGTGGATGCGGCGAATGCTTATAATGCTTACTTGACCGATGAGATTCGTGTACAGTCTGGTACCTATGCGCGTGCTTTGTCTGGAACGCCTCAAGCCATGGATAAACAAAAAGCAGCCTTTTATTTGGCGCAAGGACCGTTTAACCAAGCGCTTGGCTTGTGGTATGCTGGTCAAAAATTCTCCCCAGAAGCTAAGGCTGATGTGGAAAGCAAGGTGGCACGCATGATTGAGGTTTATAAGTCTCGTCTAGAAATGGCTGATTGGTTAGCACCAGCTACACGTGAAAAAGCCATTACTAAATTAAATGTCATCACGCCACATATTGGTTATCCAGAAAAATTACCAGAAACCTATGCCAAAAAAGTGATTGATGAGACTTTGTCCTTGGTTGAAAATGCTCAAAACTTGGCAAAAATCACGATTGCTCACACTTGGAGTAAATGGAACAAGCCAGTTGATCGTAGTGAATGGCATATGCCAGCTCACTTGGTCAATGCTTATTATGATCCTCAGCAAAATCAGATTGTCTTCCCGGCGGCAATTTTACAAGAACCGTTTTATTCTTTAGAACAGAGTTCCTCAGCTAATTATGGTGGTATTGGTGCAGTCATTGCCCATGAGATTTCACATGCCTTTGACACCAATGGTGCTTCCTTTGATGAACACGGTAGCCTAAATGATTGGTGGACACAAGAGGACTATACTGCCTTTAAAGAGCGTACAGATAAGATTGTAGCGCAGTTTGACGGCTTAGAGTCACATGGTGCTAAGGTCAACGGTAAATTGACAGTTTCAGAAAACGTCGCTGATTTAGGTGGAGTTGCCTGTGCTTTAGAAGCGGCACAATCGGAAGAGGACTTCTCAGCGCGTGACTTCTTTATTAACTTTGCGACGATTTGGCGTATGAAAGCCCGTGAGGAATACATGCAAATGTTAGCTAGCATTGATGTTCATGCTCCGGGTGAACTGCGAACAAATGTCACCTTAACCAACTTTGATGCTTTCCATGAGACCTTTGATATTAAAGAAGGCGACGCTATGTGGAGAGCTCCGAAAGACCGTGTGATTATTTGGTAAGTAGGTAGTTGATAAACCTTCAAATGCCTGTGATTGTAAAAATGACTGATTCTGTGAAACACAGGATCAGTTTTTTACTTAGTGAGATGCTTGTTTTAGAAAAGATGAGGTAAAAAAAGACAACTTTCCTACCGGAAGGTTGTCTTTTTCTGATACTTATTAGAAAAAAGTGATTAGTTGTTAAGGGCAGCAGCCATTGTAGCAGCAACTTCTGATTCGAAGTCGTTAGCTTTTTTCTCGATACCTTCACCAACTTCAAAACGTGCAAAAGCAATCGCTTTAGCGTTTACTGAGTCAAGGTAAGCTTCAACAGTTTTGCTGTCGTCCATGATGTAAACTTGTGCAAGAAGAGTGTAAGCTTGGTCAACTTTAGTGTTGTCAAGCATGAAGCGGTCCATTTTACCTGGGATGATTTTGTCCCAGATTTTTTCTGGTTTTCCTTCAGCAGCAAGTTCAGCTTTGATGTCTGCTTCAGCAGCAGTAATCACGTCGTCTGATAATTGAGCTTTTGAACCGTATTTCAAGAATGGAAGAGCTGGTTTGTCAACCATTGCACGAGATTCGTTGTCAAGTTCGATAGCGTGATTCAATTGAGCAAGTTCGTCTTTGATGAATTGTGCATCAAGTTCAGTGTATGAAAGAACAGTTGGTTTCATTGCAGCGATATGCATTGATACTTGTTTAGCAAGAGCATCATCGCCACCTTCGACAACTGAGATAACCCCGATACGGCCACCGTTGTGTTGGTAAGCACCGAAGTGTTGCTCGTCAGTTTTTTCAATCAAAGCAAAACGACGGAATGAGATTTTTTCACCGATAGTAGCAGTTGCGTTAACGTAAGCGTCAGCAAGTGTTTCACCAGAAGGCATTACAAGTGCAAGAGCTTCTTCGTTGTTAGCTGGTTTGCCTTCTGCGATTACTTTAGCAGTTGCGTTTACCAATTCAACGAATTGTGCGTTTTTAGCAACGAAGTCAGTTTCAGCGTTAACTTCAACAACAGCAGCAACGTTGCCATGAACGTAAACGCCAGTTAAACCTTCAGCAGCAACACGGTCAGCTTTTTTAGCTGCTTTAGCCATTCCTTTTTCACGAAGAAGTTCAACGGCCTTGTCCATGTCACCATCTGTTTCAACAAGTGCTTTTTTAGCGTCCATAACGCCGGCACCAGATTTTTCACGTAATTCTTTTACAAGCTTAGCTGTAATTTCTGCCATGTGTAGTATCCTCCAAATTATGTTTGTTTTCGTTTAAAAAAACGAGACAGAGCGGTTTGCTTTCTGCCCCGTTTGGTTTTCGATTGTTAAAGACAAACGAAGTTTGTCACGAGAGTTAGAAACTCTGTGCTAATTAAGCGTTGTCGCCTTCTACAACTTCAACGATTTTTTCGATTGACTCAGCTTGAGTGTCAGCTTCAAAAGCAACGTCTGCATCTTCACCTTGACGGCCTTCGATAACAGCGTCAGCCAATTTAGCAGTGATCAATTTAACGGCGCGGATAGCGTCATCGTTAGCTGGGATGATAACATCGATATCATCTGGATCAGCGTTTGTATCAACCATAGCTACAACTGGGATACCAAGTTTTTTAGCTTCTTTAACAGCGATTTGTTCTTTATGTGGGTCAACAACGTACATTACGTCTGGGATACGAGGCATATCTTCGATACCGCCCAAGAATTTTTCAAGACGAGCGCGTTGTTTGTTAAGAAGTGCAACTTCTTTCTTAGGAAGAACGTCGAAAGTTCCTTCTTCTTCCATGCGTTTGATTTCTTTCAAACGAGCGATACGTTTTTGGATTGTTCCCCAGTTAGTAAGTGTTCCACCCAACCAACGGTGGTTGATGAAGTATTGACCTGCACGAGTTGCTTCGTCAGCAACTGCTTCAGCAGCTTGTTTTTTAGTACCAACGAACAAGATAACAGCGTCGTTAGCTGCTGCGTCACGAACGAATTCGTAAGCTTGGTCAGCTAATTTTACAGTTTGTTGCAAGTCGATAACGTGGATACCGTTACGCTCTGTGAAGATGTATTTAGCCATCTTAGGGTTCCAGCGACGAGTTTGGTGACCAAAGTGAACACCAGCCTCAAGAAGTTGTTTCATTGAAATTACTGCCATGAGTAGTTTCTCCTTTATAAAATGTTTTTCCCTCTTCTAAACTTCGACTTGCAGGCTAACCTAGCGGCAACAAGCCCACAATTGGTCTAGAATGAGTATTTGCCGTCTACACGACCCTACTATATTATCAAAAAAAAAGCTTAAAAGCAAGTCCAAACCCTATAAAAACAATGAACCTCTGAAAGGGTACAGGAGAAAACTTGCGAAATACTTGGAATTAAGTTATAGTGAACTTGTATTACTATTGGAGGCGCTTACATGAATAACGTTATCACTTTCCAGTTGCTTGGCATTCCACGTATTTTGCTCAATAACGAAGAACAATTTTTTGCTTTTGCCAAAGTGAATGCACTCCTCTATTATTTAGCTGTTAATGGATCTGTGAGTCGTGAGATGGCTGCCAGTTTGTTATGGGAAAACAAAAACACGCAGACCGCCAAGAAGAATTTGCGCAACACCATCTATCAGGCTAATAAGGTCTTGCAGAGTGATGTCATTATCTGTCCTAATCGTAATATGCTTCGCCTAAATCCAGCTCTTGATATTCAAACCGATATTGCCCCCTTTTTGGAGGCACCCCTTGCACATTTGGCACTGTATCAGGGAGAATTTTTACAAGGGTTTTACCTTAAAAGCGGTGAGGAATTTGACTTGTGGGTCTCAAAAATTCGAATGCAGTGTGAGCAGGTCTACCTTAAAACTTGTTATCAAAAAATCGAAGAGGGACTATCTCTGGATGCCATTGAAGATACTGAAGAGCATTTAAAACAACTTATTGAACGTGATGAATTTGAAGAGAAAAATTACCAGCTCTTGATGCGACTTTATCAGCAAGATAATCGTCCTAGTAAGGTCATCGAGACCTATTATCAATTAGTGAATGTTTTGGATAAAGAATTAGGGATTCAACCTAGTCCGCAAAGCCAACAGATTTATCAGGAAGTAGTCGCTAAAGATCGTAATGAACGTAAAATCAAACATTTTTTACGTAATAGTAATCATTTTTTGGGTCGGATTGATGAAATTAAGCAACTAGAAGCTTATTTTGCTAATTGTTTAACCTATCGAGAAGTAGGTGCTTTACTTTTAATTGGAGATACTGGGATTGGTAAGCGGACGCTGGCGAGACAAGTGCTGGCTAATCAAACGCAGGATTACCAAATTGTGACGGCTAATTGTTTTCGAGAAGAGGCTATGGACTCTTTGTTGCCTTGGCGTAATATTTTAGATGGCTTAGGGGACTTGGTGATTCAGCATCGCTTGTTGTCGACCAAAGCGTGGCGGGCAGCGCTCAAGCAATGTTTTCCAACGGCGACCGTTTTTCAAGAGCATGTGGCGCATCCTTTTGTTAAAGATCATACTAGTTTGTTGGTTTCCTTTGTGGTTGATATTTTACAAAATCTAGCAGACATCAAGGCTTTAGTAGTATTGATTGAAGATTGTCACTGGATGGATGAGGACAGTTTGACCTTACTGCAACGGGTCATGAATCAGCTGTCCCATTATCCCATAGCTTTTGTTTTGACCAAACATTTAGGAACCACCCCTCAACTGGGAACTTGTCTAAATGCTTTAATCAGTCAGGGACGCTTAGAAAGTATTCGACTGGAACCGTTCACCCGACAAGAAAGTTCAGCTTATATCCGCAGTCAATTGGGGAACCAGAGTGTGACGGAGCAAGAAATCGATCACCTCTATCAAGCTAGTCAAGGAATCCCCTTTTTCTTATCAGAATACACCCAAACCTTGTTGCGAAAAGAAAAGTTTGTGCCTCTAACCCCTGCTATTAAGGCTAAATTGGGACTAAAATTAGCTAATCTCAATAGCCGTGATGATGAACTGTTGCACTACCTATCTTGTTGCCGAGGAGCCGTGCCTTTAAACACCTTGGCTCAGCTGATGCTTCTGCCGCTTGAGGAAGTCATTGAGATGGTGGATAGTCTATGCCACTATTATATTTTAGTGGAAGAGAATAAGGGAGAAGAGGTGCTGATTTCTTTTCGTCAGCGGATTATTCAACTCTATTGTTATGACCGTCTGTCTTTATCGAAGAGGCGTTTATTGCACGGGCAAATTGCCAAACGGTTGGAGGAATTACTACCTCTTTTACCTCCAAGTCCAACTTTGCTTGAGGCTATTGCTTACCATTATAAAGAATCACGACAGGTGATTAAGGCTTTAGAATATAACCTCAATTACCTTGATGCTACCTTGCAATTTCAGCATGAACTTTTTCCTATTTACTCCAAGAGTGTTGGGTTAGTGGAAAAATCTGATCGTGATAATCATCGTTTGATGGAAAGGCAGTTTGATAAGATTCGGCAAAACATTGCGGATTTGGAACTGACCTATGATAATAATCGCGATTTTCAACAGTTATTGATTCGTTTTGCTTACCTTGAAGGCCGTTACGATATCCGAACAGGGAGGTATCAAGAAGGGATTAAAAACATTCAAAAGGTTATCGATTTGGCAACTGAGCTAAAGCAGACCTCCTTCTTGTTAGAAGGTTATCGTCAGCTAATTCATTACTGTATCCAAGTTGAAAACAAGCCAGAAATGCGTTATTACACTAGCCTTTCACTAGAGGCAGCGGTCGCTGCTAATCATTTTGAGGCTATAGCGATTAGTTTGCGGTTAAAAGGTCTCTATCATTTGATTGTTGGGGAGTTGGATGAGGCAGAACATTTGCTTCAACAGTCAATTGATTTCTTTAAGGTGACACCAGGATTGCAGGCTAACTATGCGATTCAGATTGCTGCTGCCTTGGATTATTTGGGAGAGATTGCCCAGATTCGTTATCAGTTTGAAAAGGCTGTTGCTTACCAAAAAGAAGCTATTTCCTTAACAGACAACAAGCCAGCTGAGTTATCGGTGAGTATTTTTTACATTGGATTAGGGATTTCTTATTTCTATTTGGGTCATTTTGATCAGGCTGAGCAAATCTTGAGTTTGGCTAAAGAAGCCTTGGCCAATCATATTTACCCGTGGAAAGAAACCCAGCTCGAGATATACTTAGCCATGATTCAGTGGAAAAAAGGCAATTATCAGCCAGCCTTGTCCCTACTTGGTCACAGGGAAACTTTGATGTCTAGGTATCGCAATCCGCGTGACAAGGGATTGATTTTCTATTTGATGGCTGCAGTCAAGTACCAATTGATACGTCAAGGAGATACCTTAAGTCAGCAGGAAAAAGAAAAGGTAGCCCTCCTGTTGACAGAATCCTTTGAGTATTATTATGAAATTGCTAGTACTAACCTAAACCCTTACCGAGATTGTCATTTGGTGAGTGAGATGAATGATTTGCGTCAGCAATTATCTGCTAAAAGCTAAGGAAAACCCTCTGATGCGAATCAGAGGGTTTTAGCTATGTTGTGCCATAATCTGTACGAGGTAAAAGATAAAGGTGGCTGCTAAATTGGCGGTGTGGTTATCAATATCGTGTGGTGGTGAAACCTCAACCACATCAAAGCCAACTAATTTTCCGCTAGCTGCAATGTGTTGCAAAACCAAGACGGCAAGATTTGGGTCAACACCGAGGGACTGGATAGCACTAACCCCAGGGGCAGCACCAACTGAGAAGCAGTCCATGTCAATGGTCAGATAGACCCTTTCTTGCCCCGCTAAGAAACGGTCGATGGTTTGGCAGACCTTTTGATAGCCCATGCGATAAATGTCTTGCCCAGTCAAAAATTGAATGCCCTTGGATTTTGCTACAAAGTCAAATAAGAATAGGTTATTGTTATGTTCTTGAATGCCTAAAACAAGATAGTTAAAAAGACGATTTTCCGCAACGGCATCATTAAACATCTGGCGGAATCCGGTGCCAGAATTGGGACCTGTTTGGTCGTAGGGTCTTAAATCAAAGTGAGCATCCATGTTAATGACGGCTAGGTCGTCACTTGGGGCTAGGCTTTGACGAAGGCCTAAGTAATGCCCGTAGGCTGTCTCGTGGCCACCTCCTAAGACGATGGGTCTGAGATTAAGGTCACGCATCCGTTTGATGGCCTTGCTTAAACTGTTTTGCAGTTGTTCCAAAGAGCGGTTGGGGCCGTCAATATTCCCTACATCGTAGACCATGACCTGGTTTCCTAAATGCCAAGGGAGTTTGGCGAGCTGGGTTCGTATGGCGGCTGGACTTTCGACTGCTCCGACACGACCATTATTGATATAAACTCCCTTATCACTTTTAAAGCCAATCAAGGCAAAATGTGTCCCTTCAAATGGGGTTAGTGAGCTGTCGTTAAGGTCAAGGAAGGTCATAACCATGCCCCATTTGGCAGCGTATAAGTCGTCATCAATCGCACCGTGGTAGTAACTGGTTGTGGATGGGTAGTAATCTTCTAGCATGCGCGTCATCTCCTTTAGGATTATGATAGCAAAATAAAGCTTAGAGTCAACACTTTCGTGGCCGTTGTGACTGCTTTTTAGGAATAGCAGAGCAATAAAATCGTCTGCTTTTGGTCCCAGTCAGTTAGCCCAAAGAGGCCATGACTTTTGCCACAGCCCCTTTTGGTTAAAGAAGTCCCTTATTCACTAAAATTGGATACTCAACTCAACTGCCTGTTCGACTGCTTCGAGGAAGCTTGGGTCTTCAATGACTGCTGATGCCTTGTTTAATTCATCGTAGATTTCGATGTCTTTATCGTGTTCGATAAAGTTAACTTCTTTGCGGAAGAGATCGTAGGCAACCTTAGTCCCTTTACCTAGTTCATGATTTTCAGATTTGAGATCAAGAGCTTGGCAGGCTGCCATGATTTCAGTAGCCACGATGCGGCGAGAATTTTTAAGGATTTCACCGGCCTTGCGAGCAGCGGTGGTGCCCATGCTGACAAAATCTTCTTGGTTTTCACAAGATGGGATAGAATCCACGCTGGCTGGATGTGCCAAAACCTTGTTTTCAGAAGCAAGAGAGGCACAGGCGTACTGAGTAATCATAAAGCCTGAATTGAGACCTGGGTATTTGACAAGGAAGGATGGTAATTTGCTGAGTTGGCTATTGACCAAACGTTCCACACGGCGTTCAGAAACATTTCCGATTTCAGAAATGGCAATGCCTAAGAAGTCAAATGGCTGTGCCATTGGTTCTCCGTGGAAGTTACCTCCTGAAATAACGTGGCTATCTTTACAGATAATTGGATTATCTGTGACAGAATTGATTTCAATGTCAACTTTGGATTTGACATAGGCAATACTGTCTTTGCTAGCCCCATGAATTTGAGGGATGCAGCGCAAGGTGTAAGGGTCTTGCACACGAGATTGAGTAGCTACGGTTGTGTTTTGGCTGCCTTCTAGGAGGTTTCGGATATTGCGAGCTGTTGCCAACTGCCCACTTTGTGGGCGAATGGTGTGAAGGTTTTCTTCAAATGGGCTAGTAATCCCGTTATGCACTTCAAGGGATAGGGCACCCGCTAGGTCTGACAGTTTCAATAATTGAATGGCATCATAGGTTGCAAGGGCACCGATACCAGTTAGAACGGTTGTTCCGTTGATAAGGGCGAGTCCTTCTTTGGCGGCTAAAGAAATCTTGTCGATACCAGCTTTATCAAGGGCCTCTTGACCAGAAAGAAGTTCTCCCTTGTAGTAAGCTTTCCCTAGACCAAGCATAGGAAGCACCATGTGAGCAAGCGGTGCCAAATCTCCTGAAGCTCCTAGGGAACCTTTTTCAGGAATGTAAGGGTGAACCCCTTTGTTGAGTAACTCCACTAATTTTTTGATGGTGGACAAGCGAATACCAGAATAGCCTTTGACTAGTGAATTGATACGGATAAGCATAATGGCTCTCACGGCATCTTCTGGCAATGGGTCACCAAAACCACTGGCATGGGTACGAATCAGATTTTCTTGGAGTTGAATCGTATCTTCTGGTGAAATGCTCACGTTACAAAGGGATCCAAAACCAGTGGTCACCCCGTAAACGACCCGTTTTTCGTTGACAATGTCATCAACAATTTTACGAGAGGCATTCACAGCTTTAACAGCACTGTCATCAATGCGACAGGCTACACCTTGGCGAGCAATCGCAATCACATCTTCGAGGGTAAGGCTTTTGCCATCTAAATTAATCACTCTTGTCATAGTTTTTTCTCCTAGATTTGTTCTTCAGGGGGCATTTGATCCATTTGGCGCTTGCGTCCGTGCATAAGGTAATAAACACTACTTGCAATGATGACTCCGACAGCACCATAGATAAAGTTCATTGGGTTGTCACCCCAAATCATAATCAAACTGATAATGACGGAAAGAGTTGGGATAACAGGACCAAATGGTACTCGGAAAATCACGTTAGCATCAGGAGCATCTTTCCGTAATTTCATAACGGCTAGTGCAGTTGGAATGTATTGGAAGAAGCGGAAAACAACACTGAGTTTTGCTAAGTTTTCAAATGAGCCAGTAAGTAGGAGTACAATGGCAATTGCTCCTGAAACCAAGATAGCAACGAGTGGTGCGCCATTTTTATTTTGCTTGGCAATAGCTGCTGGTAAAAGTCCTTCATCAGCAATGGCAGCACCGTAACGTGGCACCATGATGGATTCTCCCATGTTAAGACCTGTAATAGAAATTAAAGCACCGATTGACACCATCCAAGCGCCAGCAGGGCCTATCATTTTAACAAAGGCATCTTGAACAGGTGCATTGGTCATCATGATTTGAGAGCCAAGCATGGCAATAGTTCCACCGATAATCAGCATGTATAAGACAGAGACGATACTGATTGATCCTAAAATAGCACGTGGCACATTTTTTTCAGGGTCACGCATCTCCCCAGCGACAATAGAGAGGGTTTCAAAACCGATAAAGCCATAGAAGATATAAACAGCAGTATTGGAAATAGCCCCTAAGAGGTCAGTACCTGGTTCCAATTGAACAAAAGGGGTAAAGTTAGGAAGCCCATTTTTGATGAAGAAAAGGGTACAAGCAGAGAAGGCAACGATTGGGATTAACTTAGCAATGGTGGCTGTGATGGTGAAAATTTTAGAGGTTTTCAAGCCAGCAATATTCATCAAGGATAGTAAGATAATCAGTCCAACACTAATAGGAATGTGCCAACCTTCGAAGGCTGGGAAGGTAATAATAAACATTCTGGCAAATCCAGCTGCCATGGCTGCCCAAGCGAAGATGGTAACGGCCCAACCAAGGAAACCAACGTTAAAGCCGATAAAATCACCAAAAGCTCGTTTAGAATATTGGAAAGCTCCGCCATTTTTGCCAAAATAGCCAGAGACTTCCGCAAAACAAACTGCCAGCATGATGGTCAAAATAGCTGTCCCAAACATAACAGCGATTGATGCAGGGCCAAGGCCCTTATAAATGGCCCTAGGTAAAAGGAAGATACCAGAGCCGATAACGGCATTGATACCGTAAAGAGTGGCACCGCTCAAGCTAAACTTAGCCTGTTCTCTTTCTTGTTCGTTCATGTGATTTGACGCCATAATAATGCTCTCCTTTTTGTATGCAAGTTGCGTTCAAATGTAATGGGAAGGGTCGCTAGGAAATGAAGAACACCTCGCGTTAGGAGGTTGCCTCTTAGGTCTAACGACGGTGATGAGACATTGATTAGCGATGAGAAAATAAGTAGCTGTTGTGATGATGAATGACAGCCTAAAAAGATGAGACTTGAGTCAATAATTTACTACTGACATCGTCGGTCTTGTTTCATTAGGAGTTGTGCCATAAGCCTGCCCAAACAGCTACTGGGGTTTGGGCATGGCTTGTTTGATTGGAGCAAACTTTTAGGTCTGATAGGCTGGCCTCCTGGTCAATCACCAACAAGTGATTGGCTTCAAGTTCTTGATTCACCTGATTGGTCACAGAATAAGTCAGCTTGCTTAGGGCATAAAGCAGTTGGCAGTCCGCTTTGGGTGCCGCAAATGGTGTGTCAGACCAGACGGGTAATAGTTGCCCTCGGTAATGATCATCATACATTAAATTCATGTCTTGGCAGGTTCCACGACTGACGATTCTGGTATCGCCTTCAAACGCATAGGGTTCAAAAGGAGTTAGGGAAATCTCTTTAGCATGACTCAAATCACTTAATGTGATGGGCTTGTCTAGGCTCATTAGGATCCTATGATAGCCATCAAGTAAGGTAAAAGTTGTCTGTCGTAGGGCCACGGTTGCAATTGAGAGACGGCAGGAGAATTTTCTCTCTCCGTAGTCTCCCTTTTCAGGATAAAGGAACAATTGTTTCGTTTTGCCACCAGACCAGTCTGTCTGGAGGTAATCAGAGGGCGTTTTGATTGTTACCTTTGTCATTTGTTCTCTCCTTATTTCCGATTAGAATAATCCTGTGATGTTGCCCTCCTCGTCAATATCAATTTTTTCGCTGGCAGGTACTTTTGGAAGGCCAGGCATGGTCATGATAGCACCCGTCAGGGCAACGATAAATCCTGCTCCCGCGGACACTTTAAGGTTGCTAATAGTTACTGTAAAGTCTGTTGGTGCGCCAAGTTTCTTAGCATCGTCTGAGAAGGAATATTGGGTTTTGGCCATGCAAATTGGGTAGTTGCCAAAGCCGAGGCGTTCTAATTCTGCCAGTTCACGTTTGGCTGCCGGGCTCAAGTTGATGCCTTTACCACCGTAAACCTTGGTAACGATTTTAGTGAGTTTGGTTTCAATGCTATCGTCTTCATCGTAAACAAAGCGGAATTGATTATCTTGTTCTGCCAATGCCACGACTTTTTCAGCTAATTCACGGCCACCAGCTCCACCATTTGCCCAAACATCAGAAATCACAACGTCAACGCCACGTTTGTCGCAGGCATCATAGACAGCTTGTAATTCGGCATCGGTATCGAGTGGGAATTTATTGATCGCTACGACAACTGGAAGGCCATAGACGTCTTGGATATTAGCCAAATGTTTGTCAAGGTTAGGCAAACCATCCACAACGGCCTGAACATTTTCAGTAGCCAAGTTAGTTTTTTGAACGCCACCGTGCATTTTAAGGGCACGAATAGTAGCTACTAGGACAACGGCTGCTGGACGAAGGCCGGACATACGGCATTTGATGTCAATGAATTTTTCAGCTCCAAGGTCAGCACCAAATCCAGCTTCGGTAACGGCATAATCACCATATTTCAAGGCTAGTTTGGTTGCGAGGACACTGTTACAGCCATGGGCGATATTAGCAAATGGTCCGCCGTGAATGAGGGCTGGTGTGTGTTCTAGGGTTTGCACGAGATTAGGATGAATCGCATCCTTGAGCAGTGCTGCTAGGGCACCACCAGCTTTCAAGTCTTTAGCTGTTACAGGTTCACCTTGGTAATTGTAACCAATAATGATTTTTTCAAGGCGGGCTTTGAGGTCAGAAATGTTTTCGGATAGGCACAGGATTGCCATGATTTCAGAGGCGACGGTAATGTCATAACCATCTTCACGAGGTACCCCGTTTACCTTGCCTTGCAAGCCGTCAACAATATGACGAAGCTGGCGGTCATTCATGTCCACCACACGTTTCCAAGTGATACGTCTAGAATCAATGCCTAGGCTATTGCCATGGTGAATGTGGTTATCAATCAAGGCAGCTAATAAGTTGTTGGCGACACCGATGGCATGAAAGTCCCCTGTAAAGTGGAGGTTGATGTCTTCCATTGGGACAACTTGCGCGTGGCCACCGCCAGCAGCTCCTCCTTTAACCCCAAAAACAGGACCAAGAGAAGGTTCACGAAGGGCAATAACTGCTTTTTTTCCAATGGCAGCGAGAGCATCTACCAACCCAACGGAAGTGGTGGTTTTGCCTTCACCAGCTGGTGTTGGTGATATAGCAGTGACAAGAATCAATTTACCATCAGGCTTATCTTTTAGGGCAACCAGTTGATGGGCATCAATTTTTGCCTTGTACTTGCCATAGAGACAGAGGGCTTCCTCGATAATCCCTAATTGATCGGCAACCTTACTGATAGGTTCCATAGTGACAGAGTTGGCTATTTCAATATC
This sequence comes from Streptococcus dysgalactiae subsp. dysgalactiae, assembly GCF_900459225.1. Taxonomy (NCBI): domain Bacteria; kingdom Bacillati; phylum Bacillota; class Bacilli; order Lactobacillales; family Streptococcaceae; genus Streptococcus; species Streptococcus dysgalactiae. The sequence goes on along the minus strand of NZ_UHFH01000003.1, from coordinate 2,040,460 downwards.
TGATAAAACCATAGTTGCTCCTTTACTTGTTAAACAATATCGAGAATTTTCGTGTAGATGTCATCGGCCAAGTGACAGCCCTTGTCTAATAAGGCTTGCCCTTTTTGGCGATAGTCGGTAACAAAGTCTTCATCTTTGATGCCAGACAGATTAATCAAGACATTCAACCAAGCGCCTTGTAAACCTGCTTTTAAGTTTAAGGCAGCTACTCCGAGATCACTAGCAGCATTTGTATTAGACTTGCCGACAGCTGTTTCAGTGGTTTCGAGTGCTTCGACCATGAGGGTCATCATCTCAAATGGTGATTGTGCTGCTGTTTTTAAAGCCTTTTGCATGGCAGTTCGTCTGGCAGCCTTGTCTTCGTCAGTCTCTTTTGGCATGTCGAAAACGGCAGAAACTCGGTTAAAAGCTTCGGTGTCTTTGTCAATGGCTGCAAGCAAGCTAACTTGTAGAGCGGTGCTTTTAGCATGGACCTCTGTAATAATAGCTTGGTAGTCAGCATATTGTTTCTTACCGAGGGTCAATTCACAGACCATCTTGGTCAAGGAAATGCCATTAGCGCCAGAGAGAGCAGCAGCAGAACCACCACCTGGAGCAGGGGCATCTGAGCCAAGGACTTTAGCGAAATCTGTTAAGCTTAAATCAACTAAACCCATAGAGAACCTCCTAACCTAGCAAATGGTTTTCAAGAATCTGTTTATTGTAGTCAAAGTCCTCAACTTGCAAGTAGTATTCAGCCACATCGATTAAGGCTTTGGCTGGCGCAAGTCCGATGACTTCCGAACCGATAATGTTAACCCCATAGCGTTTAGCTTCAAAGCGAATGGTTTCAAAAGTACGGTAAAGAGAACATTTTTCAAAGTTAACCATGTTCATGGAGACTTGGGCAATATGGCGGTCTTCTAACATAACACCGATGGCTTTACAATATTTGTAGCCACCACCTGAACCGCGGATAATTTTAGCAATTTTATTAGCAATGTCGATATTGTCCGTATCCAAATTAACATTGAAGGCAACCAATGGCATGCGAGCACCGACGGCAGTTACTCCAGCAGTTGGGTGAATCTTACGATCTCCGTAATCAGGTGCCCAGTCCTCTTCCAACAGTTTTTCTGGCATGCCTTCAAACTGACCTTTACGGATTTTAGCAAGGTTTTGACGTTCTGGGCGTGTGGCAGAATCTTCATAAAGGAAGATTGGGATTCCAAGTTCACGGTTAATCCGTTCTGCGACTTGTTTGGAAATCTCAACACATTCTGCTGTGGTGATGTCTTTGATTGGGACGAACGGGCAGACATCGGTGGCACCCATACGAGGGTGTTCGCCATGATGTTTGGTCATGTCAATGTTTTCAGAAGCGTATTTAATCAGTTGGAAAGCTGCTTCCTGGATAGACTGATCGTCTCCAACCAAGGTAAACACGCTCCGGTTGTGGCTCGCATCAGAAGAGTAGTCGAGGAGGGTCACTCCAGGAATACTTTTGGCCGTCGCTACCAAGCCGTCGATAACAGCCTGATTTTGGCCTTCTGAGAAGTTGGGAATACATTCAACAATTTTCGCCATGTTAATCTCCTTTTATGTCATTGAGTTATTCATTAAGGGAATGGGTTATCTATTATAGATAACGCTTACATTTTTATCTAGTTATCTAGCTGCTTTTACTGAAATAATTGATTCACCGCTGAAGTCACAAGGTCATCATCAGCCAAGTATGGGATAGTGATGTGATCAGTACCTGCATGGAGACGATTATACTCAATAGCGGTCTCAATAGCGTGTTCATTGCGCGCCCAGTTACGGCGAGCTACACCGCCCATAGTATCCCAAGCAATGGCAGATTTAATAATCTCATCAATGCGTTCGCTACCATCTAGAACAAGTCCAAAGCCGCCGTTGATGGCTTTACCGATACCAGTTCCGCCACCGTTATGAAGAGCTACCAAACTCATACCACGCGCAGCGTTACCAGCGTAACATTGAACTGCCATATCACAGGTCACATTGGAACCGTCTTTAATGTTTGAGGTTTCACGGAATGGTGAGTCAGTACCAGACACGTCATGGTGGTCACGTCCAATCATGACAGGTCCAATCTTACCTTCGCGGACCAATTTGTTAAATTTGAGGGCGATATTCACACGGCCAATACAGTCTTGGTAAAGGATTCGAGCTTGTGTGCCGACGACTAATTGATTTTTCTCAGCATCACGAATCCAGTTATAATTATCACGGTCTTGGTAACGGCGGTCAGGATTGATGGCTTCCATAGCTGCATGGTCAGTTGCAACCAAGTCATCGTGGTTACCACTCAAGCAGACCCAACGGAATGGTCCATAGCCGTAGTCAAAAAGCATAGGACCCATGATGTCTTCCACATAGGATGGCCAGATAAAGCCGTCTTTGTCGTCAAGACCATTCTTAGAAATTTCTTTAATACCAGAATCGTAAACAGACTTCATAAAGGCATTGCCATAGTCAAAGAAATAAGTGCCGTTTTCAGTTAACGTCTTAATAGCTTCAAAATGCCGTGCCAAGGTATCATCAACCATTTGGTGGAAGGTATCCTTGTCTTCTGCTAAGAGACGAGTTCTTTCGTCAAAGCTAATACCTACTGGGCAGTAACCACCATCGTAAACATTGTGACAAGAGGTTTGGTCAGACAAAAGGTCAACATGAATATGGTTGTCATTGACGTACTCTAAAAGGTCAACGATATTACCATGGTAAGCAATGGAAGTGGATTCTTTAGCATCTATGGCTTTTTGGGCTAATTGCAGAGCTTCTTCAGGGCTTTCGGCAATTTGACTGATCCAGCCTTGAGAATGACGGGTTTCAATCCGAGATTGGTCAACTTCAGCAACAATGGCAACGGCTTTAGCAATTTCTGCAGCCTTACCTTGTGCCCCACTCATGCCTCCTAAACCAGATGAGATGAACAGCTTACCGGTCAAATCACCGTCATCAGCCACTCCAAGTTTGAGACGACCAGCATTTAAGAGAGTATTAAATGTTCCATGGACAATCCCTTGTGGGCCAATATACATCCAACCACCTGCGGTCATTTGACCATAGTTGGTGACACCCATTTCTTCAGCGATTTCCCAGTCTCTCATGTTGTCGTATTCACCCACCAAAAGGCCGTTGGTAATGATTACACGAGGCGCCTCAGATTTGGACTTGAAGAGACCAACTGGATGACCAGACTCAACCACTAAGGTTTGTTCATCAGTCATGACCTCTAGGTATTTTTTGATTAATTGGTATTGCATCCAGTTAGCACAAACAGAACCAGTTTCTCCATAAGTGACTAATTCGTAAGGGTACAAGGCAATCTCAAAACTCAAGTTATTGTCAATCATGACTTGCATAGCCTTGGTGGCTGTACAAGTGCCTTTGTACTCGTTAATTGGTTTTCCATAAATGCGATCTTTTGGTCTCCAGCGGTAGCCATAAATGCGGCCACGGGTTTTGAGTTCTTCCAAAAATTCTGGAATGACTTCTTCGTGGAACTTCGTAGGCACATAACGTAGGGCATTTTTTAAGGCAATTTCGGTTTGAGATTGGCTCAAGCGAAAACCTCTGTCTGGTGCTCTGCGGATACCTTCTTCGAACACAGTCTTTTCAGGTAAAACATCGTCTAACTTAACGGTCATAGCAGCAGCTATTTCAGTTTCACTGTAAAATGACATAGAAAATTCCTCCTTAAATCATTTTTTATTGTCGAGATTAGTTTAACTTAGCCTAGTCTATAAAAAGTCAATCAGAGATAGAAATGCTAAAAAAGTCTAAAAATATCGCTATAACCTATTTTTTGACTAAAATTTGACGCTTTGACAGTAAGATGAGTTTATGACACTATAGAAGTAGGAAAAGACGACTTTTGTTAAGCGGTGCTTTAGTAAACTCACGCTTTATGAGTTTAGGAGGTTTGTTTTTGACTATTAACAGTGAGTCGTCATTAGGTAACAAGTCATATTAACAAAGGAGGTTTTTATGGTTGCTGATGTCTTATTAACACATTTCAATCAAATCGTTTGCCCCAATGATCCTGGTCATCCTTTGACCGGGCAAGAAATGAAAGAAGCTACCATTATCGAAGATGGTTACTTGGCTCTCAAAAATGGTCTCATCATGGCCCTTGGTTCCGGACAGCCAGATGCTAGTTTAATTGGGCCAGAAACTGTTGTGCGTTCATATGAAGGTAAAATTGCGACACCTGGTATTATTGACTGTCATACCCATTTGGTTTATGGCGGTAGTCGGGAACATGAATTTGCACAGAAACTAGCAGGCGTTCCTTATTTAGACATTCTTGCTCAAGGTGGAGGCATTTTAAGCACGGTAAGGGCCACTCGGACAGCTAGCTTTGACAATCTTTACCAAAAGTCCAAGAGATTACTGGACTATATGTTGCTTCACGGGGTAACTACCGTCGAAGCTAAAAGTGGTTACGGCCTTGATTGGGAAACAGAAAAACGTCAATTGGATGTTGTTGCTGCCTTGGAAAAAGATCATCCTATTGATTTAGTCTCCACTTTTATGGCAGCTCATGCGATTCCTGAAGAATACCAAGGGAATGCTAAGGCTTACCTCGATGAGATTGTTGAGCAGATGTTACCAGAGGTGAAGAAAGAGAATCTGGCAGAATTTTGTGATATTTTTTGTGAGAAGAATGTCTTTACTGCGGAGGAATCACGTTATCTTTTAAGTAAGGCTAAAGAATTAGGGTTCAAGCTTCGTATTCACGCTGACGAGATTGCGTCTATCGGTGGGGTTGATGTAGCAGCAGAACTGGGCGCCATAAGTGCAGAACACTTAATGATGGCAACTGATGAGGGCATTGCCAAAATGAGTCAAGCAGGCGTGATTGGAAATCTTCTCCCAGCGACTACCTTTAGTTTAATGGAAGATACCTATGCACCAGCGCGCAAGATGATTGATGCTGGCATGGCGATTACTCTCTCAACAGATAGTAATCCTGGTAGTTGTCCAACAGCTAATATGCAATTTGTTATGCAGTTAGGATGTTTCATGTTACGCTTAACACCCATTGAAGTGTTAAATGCTGTTACTATTAATGCGGCATACTCTGTCAATCGTCAGGAGAGAGTTGGCAGTTTGACAGTTGGTAAAGAAGCAGATATTGCCATTTTTGACGCTCCAAATATTGATTACCCTCTTTATTTCTTTGCCACTAACTTGATCCATCAAGTTTACAAAAAAGGTCAACTTGTCGTTGACCAAGGTCGCATCCTTTAAAAAGTCCCAAAAAGAAGCTTTGAGCATTAGCTCAAAGCTTCTTTTAATAGGGTGTCATTATTGACGAATCAAGTAGTCAAAGGCACCGATGGCAGCAGTAGCCCCAGATCCCATTGAAATAATGATTTGCTTATAAGCTGAATCAGTACAGTCCCCAGCAGCAAAGATACCAGGAATATTGGTTGACCCATGTTTATCCACGATAACTTCACCGCGGTCGGTTAGGTTCACACCGCTATCCTTGAGCCAAGCTGTATTTGGAACAAGACCAATTTGGACAAAGACCCCTTCAAGGTCAATGTGTTTCTCCTCACCGCTATCACGTACAGTGTAGTTGAGACCAGTAACATGATCGTCACCAACAATGTCTTTGGTTGCAACATTTTTGATAATAGTCATGTTAGCAGTATCAGCTGCGCGGTCTTGAAGCACTTTGTCAGCTTTGAGCTCAGGCAAGAATTCTAACACATACACGTGTTTAGCAAGACCAGCCAAATCAAGGGCAGCTTCTAATCCAGAGTTTCCACCACCGATAACAGCAACGTCCTTGCCTTCAAAGAGAGGACCATCACAATGAGGACAGTAAGTGACCCCTTTGTTGCGGAATTCGTCTTCCCCAGGAACATTGATGTTACGCCATTTAGCACCAAGGGCTAAAATAGCTGTTTTGGCTTGTAAAATAGCACCGTTAGCCAGAGTAACCTCGATGTTTTCTTTTTTCTCAATTGAGGTAGCTAGTTGTGCTTTGATAATGTCAACATCATAAGACTTGGTATGAGCCTCTACTTCGGCCATTAATTTTGGCCCTTCTGTGTAGAGGGTACCAATCATATTTTCAATACCAACAGTTTCCATGACCTGACCACCAAAGGTTTCAGCCAATAAGCCTGTTTTCAACCCTTTACGAGCTGCATAGATAGCAGCGCTATTGCCCGCAGGTCCACCACCAACAACAAGGACATCATAGACCCCTTTATCCGCAAAGGCTTCTTCTGAAAGGGGACCAGCGACTTGTTCTAAGAGTTGTTCGATAGTAGCACGGCCTGAAGTGAATTCTTCACCATCTAAGAAGACAGTTGGCACAGACATAATGCCTTTGGCTTTCACTTCATCTTGGAACATGCCACCTTCCACCATAGTATGTGAAATCTTGTCATTCAAAACAGACATAATGTTGAGAGCTTGAACAACGTCTGGACAGTTATGGCAGGTTAAGCTGACGTAAGTTTCAAAATGGAGTGGGCGATCAATAGCCTTGATGCGGTCAATAACATCTTGATCTACTTTTGGGGCACGTCCAGATACTTGCAAGAGGGCAAGGATGAAAGACGTAAATTCGTGGCCTAAAGGTAGACCAGCAAAGGCAACCCCACTATCTTGTCCTTTTTTCGCAACTTTAAAGCTTGGTTTACGATCTAAGACAGTTTCTTCAACCGAAATACGATCAGACATCGCAGCAATTTCTTCCACGAAGTCTTTAACCTTTTGAGACTGTTCATCATCACCAAGATAAGCTTGCAAAACCAAATCAGATTCTAACAAGGTGAGGTATTGGGCAAGTTGTTCTTTAATATCAGGACTTAATGCCATAATCTTCCTCCTTAGGGGTGTTAAATCTTACCAACTAGGTCAAGACTTGGTGTCAATGTTTCTGCGCCTTCTTTCCATTTAGCTGGACAAACTTCACCTGGATGTTTACGAACGTACTGAGCAGCACGGATTTTGTCCAGCAATGTGCTAGCATCACGTCCGATACCATCAGCATTGATTTCCATCATTTGGATAATGCCATCTGGGTCCACGATAAATGTTCCACGTTGAGCGAGACCATCTTCGCCTAAAACCTCAAAGGCTTGAGAAATAAGATGAGATGGGTCACCAATCATTGGATAAGTGATTGTACCAACAACATCTGAATCATCATGCCAAGCTTTGTGGACAAAGTGAGTATCTGTTGAAACAGAGTAAACTTCAACATCTAATGCTTTTAGTGCTTCATATTGTTCTTGAAGGTCACCTAGCTCTGTTGGACAAACAAATGAGAAATCTGCTGGATAGAAGCAGAAGATAGACCATTTGCCCTTAACATCATCGCTTGTTACCTTGATAAATTTACCATTATGGTAAGCATCGGCTGAAAATTCAGTAATTTCTTTTCCAATTAGAGACATATAGCTGTCCTCCTCTTATTTATTAAATTTTTATACTTGTATTATAAAAGAACGACAAGCGTATGTCCAATCAAAAACCCTTGATTTTCCTAGATTAGTGCCTATTGTTTTCTGACAATTTAGATGTGAATAGCATCACATACATTAAAATCATTCTAAATAAGCCACTAAGCCTGTGAAATCAAAGGGTTAATAAAATTAGTTTAAACAGAAAATTTAACCAAATTAAAGCGCTTTCATTTAAATTTTTTTCAATGAATTAAGCTAACTTAATCTAAAAAAGGACTTTTTCCAAAATATTAAGCGCTAGTTTGTTAGGAGAGGGAGAAATAGTGTCACCTGTGAACTAGAAATAATACTTGACGGATATAGGGAATTAAGGTAAAATAATTTGTGTTGTGGCGGTATAGCCAAGTGGTAAGGCACGGCTCTGCAAAAGCTTGATCGTCGGTTCAAATCCGTCTACCGCCTTAATAATACAAATGAAGCCTTGATTAACCTCGTAAAAACGTTTTTAAATCAAGGCTTTTATTTTTTTTGACAGGATAAAAAAGAGAAAAATGGAGAAAAATACAGTCTAGTTTGAAGGTTCTTTGTAAAGAAGATGACAGTAGGGCAAAGCTTTTAGGTTTTAAAGATTATGATTCTGTTAAGGCAATGATTAATGGAATAAAGTGCACTGGACTAATGTCAAATAAGTAGAAATTTTTAGCAAGAATCGCCTAACACTAGCGGTTCTTACTTTTTTATTTGCCTAGAAATAATCAAAATGTTATTATAAAGTAAAAATCAAAGGAGGCACATTATGTCAGAAGAAAAACTAAAAGCAAAAGTTGAACAAGCATCAGGCAGCCTTAAAGAAGGTGCTGGGAAGCTAACTGGTGATAAAGAGTTAGAAGCAAAAGGTTTTGTCGAAAAAACAATTGCCAAAGGTAAAGAACTAGTAGATGATGCTAAAGAAGCAGTCGAAGGGACAGTAGATGCTGTCAAAGAAAAACTGAAATAAAAAACCAACCGCTCTCTCTTAATTGAGGGCGGTTTTTTCGCAAAAAAATTTCGCACTTTTTATTGGTAAAAAGTTCAAGGCATGTTATAATGGCAACTACTAGTTTTACAAAGAATTTTAATCTTTCTAGAGCTCAATCCGATAGCTTTGTTAAACTAGAATGCACCAATAATACTGTCAAAATAATTTGAGTCAAAGTATAAACCCCCTAATGCATATTTAGAAAAACTAAGAAAGGTATTTAAAAAGCGAGAGACTATATCGTATTCTCACTAGGCGAACTGCTTGAAGGTGGCATAATTGAGGAAAGTTTGCTACCTTCTTTTAATGCTTTTAAGTGTGAGCGAGAAAAGGATTTAGAAGTATTTTTGCAGCAGTGAGCGGTTACTTGCGATAAATCAAATTTAGGGAAAACTAGCTTAATTATTGATAAAAAAGATTATAACACACAAAGTTCTGTCTACTTCTATAATATACATCTATACATCCAAAAGTTTACTCCATCGATTTTTGACTTTTTTTAAAAAAGTGATAAAATTATGAGTATAAAATATTAGGAGGATGTAATGTTAACTGCAAAGAAAATTTTATTTTCTACTTTATTACTTCTAACATTTGCTAATACAAGTACAGCAAATGCTAATGAAATAAATACTGATGGAAACGGTATTATTAAAATAGAGAAATATGATGGTACAGGATATAAAACTTCTGACCCTTTAACTCTTGATATCGAAATGGAATTAATATGGTTACCGCCGTTAGGAGGACGTGGATATGAATCTGGATCTCATTGGCCGGTTTTAATTCCGAAATATGAAAGTGTTAATGGAATAGGAAAATTTGTTACTTTATATCCTAAAGGAAATCGTGGATCAAAATGGGTAGAACCTGTCAAAGTATTTATTCCACAATATTATGATCATATAAGCAATAAAGTTGAGCATGCTGCTATGAAGTATTATGAGGAACATAAAGAAAAGTTTAAAGGTCTTTATTAAATAATATATTTTTATAAACTTTTAAAATATACTATAAAAAAAGAGAGAGCTAGGTTAGCTTTCTCTTTTTTTATATGGATATATAAATGCTGGTAAACTTTGTTTCATAAGATTTAGATAGCTGTCTTATATCTTTAAACATCTTATTTTAACATTCAGAGTTTTATAGGCCAATTCTTGTTTTTGTTGTAATATAAAGTCGACAGGAGGGTAAAGATGCTAACATACGACGAATTTAAGCAAGCTATTAATGACGGCTATATCACAGGAGACACAGTCGCAATCGTGCGCAAGAACGGACAGATTTTTGATTATGTGTTGTCTAGTGAGGAATGGAGAAATTGTAACAGAGGAAAAAGTGGAAGAAGTGTTGAGGGAGTTCTTGATTTAGTCGTTTATATGACTAACCCGTGGTGCTAGTTAATTTCAAAATATCTCAAATTATGAGTCAGTATGATTTGTTCGATTCTCAATTGTAGTCCCCTAATACTTCTAGTCAAGGTATGCTCAATATTAAATAGCGAATAAAGTTCAGAAAAGCGAGTTTCGATCGTTCTTCTCATGACAAGTAACTGCCAGTGATTATGCTGTTTTGCACCAACCATATTTTGACGTAATGGTGTCCATAAGTGATAGCCTTCCTGTTGTAAGGTCTCTTTTAGTTCTTGACTGAGGTAGCCTAAATCGGCAAGAACAACAGATTGCCTACAGTCTTCTAGGAGTTCATCAACGACTTTAATGTCGTGAACAGAGGCTGGTGTCACAACATAGTTGAGAATAAACCCCGACAAAGTGACCAACATATGGACTTTAAAACCATAGAACCAAAAGTTTTTAGCGGCATTATACCCAATATCAGCGTAATCATTGAAAATCTTGGCGCTATGATTGCGAATAGGCTGGCAAAGTGGCAATGGAAAACTGTCCATAATCACAATAGTATCTGGCGAGATTGCCCCACTCAAGGCTTGTCGAATGAGTTGAACCAACCAAATCAATTGTTTTGTTCGTCTATTAAAGCGGCTTCTTTCTAGTAAGTTATGACCAAAGAAAAGGTGACAAATCCTGTAAAAACGGCGTTGAGATGTTATCCCTAACTCAGCTTGAAGTAGCAATAAAACAAGAAGTGACTCATCTGAAACTTTGGCTAAACCGATGTTGCGACGATGCTTCAACGAATCGGGGCAGTAGGTACGATAAAATTGGGAACAGATTTGGGATAATTGTTTGATATTCCATTGTAAATGATGGGATTTAGCGGTATAATGTAAGTGGCTCATTGGGACTACCTCCTGTTGGTTTTGTCACTTACAGTATAGTCCTTTTGGGCTTTTTATTGCCGTTGAAAATCAACTAGCACCACGAGTATGACTAATAAAACCTTATAATATCTTACAGGGCTTTTTGTAAGAATCAAAAAAGTCCTTAGAATCTAAATTCTAAAGACTTTGTCTTCTCAGACTTCTTTATTGTTGAGTGATTAACTGCGTTTTTTTACTTTTTCAAATAAAGATATAATACTTTCTTTGTTGTGCTTAGGGCTATCCTTGACGTGTGTTCCTACACGATAAGCTTCTTCATAAAAATAGTATAAGTCCGGCTCAACTTCTATATGGTACGGATTATTATGCTCTTGGCCAGTAAAGCCACTATAAAAACCACCAAATTGAGCAATTTCTATTTCATTGGGAGTTGGTTTTTCTGAGGCAAATGTAGTTGTCGATGTCGCTACAGCCATAGAGCAAGCTAACAAACCTGTCACACAAAGTTTTTTCAACGATAATCTCATATCTAATACTCCTGTCATTTTTATAACAAATTCATTATACAACGCTAATTTTTATTTGTCAAGGTTTAGGAGCGTGAGAATAGGAAAAGTGCCGATAGAATTGGAGTGATAAAAAATAAAATCGGTCAAAAATCGGTCAAAGTTACTCTAAAGCACTGATATCAATGCATCTAAAATCCGTCTACAGCCTTCAGATAACCTGATTTATCAGGAGAATCTCACAAGAAAGAAAAAGCTCGTTATAACGAACTTTCAGATTGAAGACAAACTGGAATGTTAATCCAGCTTGTCTTTTCTTTTACTATTGTTATCACAATTGGTCTTGATATGATCACTTTTAGGCAAACTAAAAAGACTATTCCAGCCATTATCTTACTATATTTTTTCATATTTAATCACGCTAAAGTCAGCCCAAGGGTTGCCTCCAATTTGGACTTTCCTCTTAATCTCGTGTAACGTAAGTTGTGATATTCTTTAGCTGTTCCAAACAAACGCTCAATGGTTTCTTTGCGCTTTTGATAGCGTTCCTTCATCCCTCTTTGGTGTCGGATGTCTTCACAGACCTCTAAATCATCTTTCCAGAGATGACGAGTGATTACTTTTTGATGGTTTTTTGATTGGGTACAAACTGATAATAAGGGACAAGACTGGCATACAGCTGGATTACTTTTGTACTCACGATAGCCATCTCGAGTAGTCGTTGAATAGGATAAAGGGTGATTTTCTGGATAGAGGTAAACATCATAATACTCATCATAAATAAATTCTTTTAGCCGAAGCATATCCTTTTTATTACGAGGTCTAGTATAAGAAAAAACTGGTATGATACCTATAGTTAATAGGTAATGCGCGATGCTTGGAGTTTTATAACCAGAATCAGCGATGAGATAGTGAGGAGTCAATGCTTTGATTTTGTCAAAGAGTGCAGGAAATGCCTGACTATCATGGACATTCCCTGCGTGGATACTATAGCCTAGTGCCTAACCATACTTATCACAAGCTACCTGGGCATTATAAGCAAAAACTTGCTTGTGTTCTCCCTTATGAAACCAACCACTATCAGGGTCGGTTGTAGAGATTTTCTTACTTATGGGCTCTTTTTCTTTGGCGATTCCTAGCGACTTTTTTCCATGTTTTTCCCTATCTTTAGCAATTTCCTTCTCCAACTGATCACTCATAAATTTAGCTTGTGCATCGACTTCTTGATTGATGTATTTGTGATTGTTAGCGGCTGCCTTGATATGAGTCCCATCCACAAAGATGTCAGTTGGGTCAATCAAACCAGCATTGAGGCAGAGCCCCAAGATATAAGCAAAAATTGCTTCAATGACTTGTTTATCCTGGAAACGACGATTATAGTTCTTACCATAAGTTGTGAAATGAGGCACCTTATCTTCTAAAGTCAACCCAAGAAACCAGCGGTAAGCCACATTAACCTCAATGTCCTTGATGGTTTGACGCATGGAACGAATGCCAAAGAGACATTGAATCATGGGGATTTTTACTAACATGACCGGATCCAAACTAGGACGACCGTTATCTGTACAATAACTGTCTTTCACTAAGTCATAAATAAATGAAAAATCTATCGCTTCATCAATTTGACGCAAGAGATGGTCTTTGGGAACCAACTCATCTAAACTATAGAAACCAACTTGATTTCGATTATAGTCAGGATTTTCTTTGTGGAACATAGAGGACCGCCTTCTAACTTTATTATAACTTCAAAATACTTAAAAAGCCCTTAGAAAATTAAATTTCTAGAGACTTTGTCTTCAAAGTTAATATTTTTATGATACCTTACTTAGGTAGCACGGATGGTAGCAACTTCTTACGGGATTTTATACCTAGAAGTTGAGCCTAGATTTCAAAATCTCCGAACGCCAGAAATATCATGTTTCTGGCGTTTTTGAGACGGCGTAAAGTATCGAGTTTGGGCTCGCTTTTCTCGCCTATTACTAATACAAGGCAAAAAGTGATACTATTTTTTGATGACATTGTAAACAAATTCTCATAGAGGGGCTTTATCTACAACCTGAGCAAAGATATTTCTTTGCTTACATGATTATCTGCTAAAAAGGTTAGCCATCCACGACATCAATCATTAATGGATTAGCATGTTGGCGAAGTGAGTAAGTCTCGAGCTCATTAACAGCATGGCGGAGGTCATGAGCTTGAGTCGGTGTTATTTCTTGTGCTTGTTCAGCTTCATAGATAGCCCGCCTTTCTAAATAAAAGGCGTGTAATAATTCGCCACTATTATCGGGAATGAAATGAGTGATAACCCGTTCAACAAAAAGTCCAGATTTGATTAATTCGGCATCCTGGATACGTTTTCCTTGTAAAAAATCAACCAGGGAGGCATTATAATACCCTTCTAAATCCTCAAGTGCTTCCAAAATCAGTTCAGAGTTCCCAAGATAAAGATCTGTTAAACGATTTCGTGTTTGGTCATCTAAGAGTTGATCTTGAGAGGAGTTCTCAGTCAATAACTTAGGAGAGAAATGGCGAAAAGACAGTAGCTCGCGCATCCAACGACGGATAATTCGAAGAAAGATGACCAAACCATACCTAAAGCTTGAAATAAAGCTTCTATTAATTTGTCTCTCAAGGGATTTAAGATAGGCTTGATAGAGACGATAATCTTTGATAGTAATAGCTTTTGTGGAAAAAGCATGTTCTAAACCTTTAGTTTCAATACCGATAATCAACAGTTGTAATTCCGCCAGATCTTCTTTGACCGAATTGGGTTCTTGTTCCAAAATAAGGTGTTCGATGCGTTGATTGTAAATATCCATCACCTGATATAAGGCAGCTTGATTATCAGGTGCTTGTTTACTTTCAATTTCCAGTCGTTGTAATACAGTGGTTAAAATCTTAATCTCATCAAAATGATTCGGCGGTTCAGCTAAGGGCGGGAGTAATCTCGGAAGAACAATAAGTCCTGTTGAGAAACTTACCAGGGTGACCGCTCCCACGATAAAAAGGACAAGGCTGTGTTGGAAAGACTCCATACGAGGCAACAATAAAATCGTAGCGATTGAGACACTTCCCTTAGCTCCAGAAAAGGTTAGCAACACAATATCAACTAAAAAGTCTTTGAAAGATTTTTGATGTCGAATACTATGGTACAGATAGAAAAGACTAATTAGACCAAAACGAATGAGAAAGAGAGCGACTGTCAAGGCAATCACTAGTCCAAATAGATAAGAGTTACTATAATGAGGATTGCTTAAAACAGGCCCTAAAATCTCAGCCAGTTCAATTCCAAAAACTAAAAAGACAAAACCGTTTAGCATCACCTTAATGGTGCCCCAAATAATATGGGTGACACGGTCTGCTTGAGCATCAAATAAGGTCACTTTTTTGAGACGATTGGTTTGCATCAAACCAGCAGTAACAACTGATATAATGGCTGAAAACCCTAGTAGGTGAGCAATAAAATAAGAGACAATCGGAAGGGTTAGCTCCAAAAGCAAAGCTCCAGTAACATCCTTAGCATCAAACTTTTCGAGAATAGATAGCAAGAGTCTGTGTATTAAAGCGAATCCTAATCCTGTTAGAAAGCCTCCCACAATGGCTAAAAACAAATGTAACCCAGCCTTTGTCAGAGAAAAATAACCGGTGGTTAAGGCCGTTAAAGCAAATTGAAAGGCAACTAAACCACTGGCATCATTGAGCAGACCTTCAGAAGTTAGGATATGTTTGATGTGTTGGGGAAAGTTAAAGCGCTTGGCAATAGACAGCAAAGCAACGGCATCAGTTGGAGCAAGCGCAGCTCCCATAGCAAAAGCAACAGCTAAGGGAACTTGTATTGGTAACAAATGGTAAGTGGTTAAGCCCAGAAATACTGTGGTAAGTAAGACAGTAGGCAGAATGAGGTAGAGAGTGATTGAGCGAAAAGTCAAGATATTTTTAATATCACTTTCTTGCCCCTCGCGGAAATTTAGGGGGGCTATCACAAATGCTAAAAATAATTCAGGATCCAGCGGGATGCTTGTTCCTTTATGCCAAATGCCATAGCCTAATCCAAAAAGAAGCTGAATGGCAGGAAGAGGCAGCTGAGGAAATATTCGGTTAAGCACGTTGGAGAGAATAAGTGACATGAGAAAGAGGATGAGCAGCATTGACAAGGGCATAGCAAATCCTCCTATGACGGTCCTTTTGAGTTATTTTTAGCCATATATAACGTTTTTAAATGAGCGATTTTTTGAGTAATAGCTGTAATGTCTTTCTTCTCAATCAGTAATTGACAGCGCTCCTTTTCAAGGGCTAACAATTTTTTCTTGACTTTCTTTAGTTGTCGGAGGTCATTACAAGACCCTAAAGACTCGGGATGATTACCTGTTCTTTCATCAATATACTTTTGACGCATTTCGTCCAGGCGTTCGGTTACTGTTAAATGAGACATTTTTTCTCCTTGGTTATTACATGAGATGAGGCCGTTCCTAATTCTTTTTCAAATACCTTTAGGGAATGTCCCGAGTCATCACTGGTATGGCCAACATAGTGATAATCTAACCGCTCATAGAGCTGGCTATGGTAGGCCAAAGCATATAAATGATGGTAATTGCGCTTCATGGCTTCCTTTTCAATCATTGTCACTAAATCAAGGCACAAGCCTTGTCCCCGAAACGCTGGGCTGACATAGAGAGCACTAAGAAAGGGACCATCGTTGGAATAAGTCGTGATATCTTCTGATAGAAGAGCAGCTATTCCTTTCATGTGTCCGTACTTGTCTACGAGTACGATAATAATATCTTTAATGTTAAGGGCGTCATCTTTAATCTTATCAGCCAAGACGCTACACGCTTCCCAATCACTGTTTTCCATCAGATTGAGAATCATCTGTGGTTTAGCATCGACCGCTTTGAGGTGATAGAGCTGGTCTCCATCTTGGTACCACGAACGGTAACTAAAAGTGGGTGGCATGAGAGCCTTTAAATGACAAGGATAACTTTTTTTAGACGTGGGTGGTAGCATGTTGTCGTCTCCTTTCCAGCCTTTGATTCAATCGATAAGGAACCATCCGCCTAAGCACTTTTTCTCCGTTAACTTGCAAAATAAGGGCAGGAAAAGCTCAAAATCACAAGATATTTGAGGAATTTTCCTACCCTTTTCAGGATAACGAGGATTGTCTCGGTAATGATAAAACGATTGTCCGTTATACCCTTTAAAAGGGTTCATGCTCATAACGCTAACAAATTAGAGGAATTTGTCCGTTACGCTGATCGGAAAATAAGCCCCAACAGTGACTAATAGGCAAAATGGTTTGACGTAACCTTATTTAGCAAGCAAATCATCAAAATCGTGAGTCTGCTCAAATAACCTTACAGCATAGGGGCAAGTCGCAGCCAACCTTACGCCCGCTTTGCGGGCTTCATCAGCAATTTTCTCCACTAGTTGTCTAGCGATTCCTTGACCTTGATAAGCTTCGTCAACGAACGTGTGGTTAATCGTCCAAAGGTCATCCGTGCTTTGGAAAGTGCATTCTCCGATTTCTGTGGCCTCATCGAGGGCTATTGAGCGATTTTTGTTTGCTTCAAACGTAATAGTGACCATGAGAGAACCTCCTTTTAACTATAACCCTGATGATAATGATGGTTACATTGTAACAAAAGATGTTAGTTATGACAAATAGAAAGACATTTTAATCATTTAGGACGTCGTGTAGACGCTAATTGAGATGTTTGACCAAAAGACGCATGTCACGACCAAATTTATCTTGGACAGGGCCTTCAAAAATAAACTGTTTCCTCTCATAGAGCCCCCTATGAGCGGTAATGGTGTAAAGGTTCTTAATGCCTTTTTCTCTGGCGAGTTCGGTGATGCGATCAACCAGCTCCAAGCTTAGGCCTTGTCCACGATAATCAGGCGCTACATAGACTGTTGAGAGGAAAGGACCATAACTTGGTTTTTCAACAATATCTTCTTGTACCAATGCTGCAAATCCCATCAGGTTGTCTTGGCTGTCTGTAATGATAATCACTTGATCCAAGGCATCGAGTTGGCCGGTTTCTAATCGTTTAGCCAAGTAAGCACCCGCTTTCCACTCGACAGCTGCCATAGCTTCTAACAAGAATTCTGGCTTGTGGCTATCCCGTGATAATGGGTAAATTTTTTCCATCTTTTCCTCTTTAGGAGTGATTTTAACGATTCTTTTGTAAAGGTAAGGAGTTGCAAAGCTAGAAATAATAACGGCAAAGGCAATCTGACTAATACTTTGAGCCATGACCTCTTGGGAGAGAGGGAGATATTGGCTAACAAAGGGAGGGATAGACATGGAAAAGGCAGCAATTGAACTCATGGATAAAGTCATACGGCCTTCTTTTTTGTTCCAGGCTTTGTCAAAGAGGGCCACTGGTAAGACGCCTAAAGCGTAATACAAGATGATCAACAACAGTCCAGTTAAGCTGGATTGTAGAGCCATGATAATATTGATACGAGCCCCAAAGGTCACTGCCAAAAAGGGAATCAAAAGCAGAGAGAGCGGCCTAAACATACTTCGACTAGAAGGGTATAAGTAACCAATCAAGATTCCAATGGCAAAAGGAAGAATGTTGGCTAATAAGGGTGTCATGAGGTTAATGTTGGATTCACCAACACTCAAAATAAGCAAAGGAATGGCCGGTAACATCAGTAAGTTAATGACGGAAAAGGCACTTTCTTCCATTTCGCTGATGTCTTTTCCCAGGAGTACCAGATACATGCCAGGGTTAAGAGACATTAAAACGGCAGTAATGGTGACGGCAGTGATGCCTAGAAAACCTGTTGTGGGGAAGAATGCTTTCCAAGCTAAGGTCAGCAGTAGAGCGATTCCTATCTTGAAGAGCAAAACAGGTCCAATAGCCTTGATGACTTTGGGATATTTACCAAGATCAGTCTGAATACCAGAAACCATTAGTAAAACCGCAATTATAAAAAAGGTGGCGTCTTGACTGAAGAGACCACTAAAAGGAGTCCCTAGTTTTAGGAGATGAGGGTAAAAAGTGTAGATGATAGAGGTCAAAAACATAGGAATAAGGAAGTTACTTCCTTTAAATGTGGTTAATTTTCTAAATGTGATCACGGTCTGCTCCTTTCTCGGCAGTTAGCGAAATGGCTAACATTTTACGTAATAAGGTTTGGAGGTCATTCAATTCGTCATCAGTAAGGCGTTGGGTCAACTGATTTTCCAGTTGGGTGGCAATCTCCTTAAAGGTTTCTTGCATACTCAAGGCTTTGTCAGTGAGGTACAACTGCTTTTGACGCTTATCCTTGCCATTAGCTAGCCGTCTAATCCACCCTTCTTTCTCCAAATTTTGCAGAATCCTCGTGACAGTTGGATTGCTCATGTTAAAATAATGCTCCAAATCCCTCTGGTTAAGGCTACCATTCTCAAAGAGATAAAGGTATTTGAGGCACTTAAATTGGCTATGGGTAATGCCATAGGATGCCAGCGTATGATTGGCAATTTTATCAAAACTTAAATTAGCACGTTTAATCAGGTAAACAGTGTTTTTCTCGCGCATGTTGCCTCCTTGTATATAGCTTGCTATATAAAACAATAGTAACATAATAACAGAGCTTGCTATATTTTTTCAAGTCAAGTGATTAAAAAAGAGACAAAACCTGCTAAGGCTATTGTCTCAATTGCTTTCGTTAATGAGGTTTAGAAAGTGGCCAACGCTTACCGTAAAGGGCTTTAGCATTAGTCTCTAAAATAGCTGTTTTCTGATTGTCAGTCAAGTTTGCTTCTCGGATGTAAGAAAATGCCCGAGTATATTTTTGATTTTGGAAATAAGGAAAATCACTTCCTGCCAATAAGCGTTGATTTCCTAAAATCTCATTATTATGGAGAAGGGAGGCTTCAAGGAAGTTTGCTGTATCAAACCAGAAGTGCCTCTGCAAGGTTTCAAGCGGATGGTATGAAAAGCTATGACAGTCCTCATCATTAGCGAGAATGCGTTGCATTTGAGAGGAAATACCACCACCTACTCTTGATCATAATCATTGACCATAGGGCTTAAAGCTCCACAACCTGTGGGATGAATGTAGATAATTGCTCCCAAAGCATCCATCGCTTCAAAGAAAGGTAAAAAAGCGTCATCGGCAATGGATTAGTCTGTCTCAAGAACGGTATTGACTGCGACTCCTAAAAAACCTAATTTTTTCAATGTTGCGTTTCTCTTCTTGGATAGCCTCTTTAATATGTAACAAAGGAACGACGCAATAGGCGCTGAAAGCGGTCGGACTGCTGGTTGATAATATATAGTATGGTAAAAATTATTAATTATTTCAGTGGCTGCAAGAGCTTCTTGTGGTTTGCCAAATTGAAGAACTTGTGGCGTTGCCGAGAACACTTAATAATCAACACCAGCCTTGTCTATCATGTCAAGGCGTTTGGCTAAATCTTGTGGCTCCTCGCTGACATTGAATTTTTTAGCGATGGCAATTCCTTTACCATCTAAGCTTTCTAATAAATCCAGGCACTCATCTGACCAGAGATGGGCATGTTTGTCAATAGCTGTTTGTGTCATCAGTTGACCTTCTTTTTATTATCAATGATAGGAAAGGTTATTGTGACCTTTCTTGTCCTGTGGTGCCTTGCCTTCTATCCTTCGTTTAATAAGGAAAATTCCCTTCTCATATCACTTTGGATGGGGGGTGTTAGCATCAAGGCTTCTCCTTTATTGTAACAAAAAATCACTAACTTGAGATAAAATGAGCTTATGATGCCTTGGAGACCAATCGAATAGAAGTATAATCTTAAAAAATTTAGAAAAAGTAAAAAAATAATCATCTTTTTTAAGGTTTTAGATTGACAGGGGTTTCAAAACGTGTTACACTTGGCAAGTAAATTAGGTTTTGAGTTAGTATTTGTGTTTCAACATCTTTATTTCTCTCTATTTTTACAAATGCTTTATAGAAAGGAAGTGGATGTATATGGCACAAGGTACAGTTAAATGGTTTAACGCTGAAAAAGGTTTCGGTTTTATTTCAACTGAGAACGCTCAAGATGTCTTCGCGCATTTTTCAGCAATCCAAACTAATGGTTTCAAAACATTAGAAGAAGGACAAAAAGTGGAATTTGACGTTGAAGAAGGTCAACGTGGCCCTCAAGCAGTTAATATCACTAAATTAGCTTAGTCAGGTTAACAAACAAGAGAAAAAAGCAGGTGCTATTGCTAGCGCCTGCTTTTTGTCTCTCTTACCTCTCTTGTCAATGGCAAAGAGTTGCCTTTCAGGTCTTCTATTTGTTATAATAATAGTCAGTTTTAGTCAAATCGCACGTCTGTCGTGCCTTTAAGCGACTGAGATGGTTCATGAGTAAAGGAGTGACAGCATGCCGACAAAAAATACTTCAGACAGTATTGAAGAATATATCAAAGAGTTATTAGCCCAATCGGGAATTGCAGAAATCAAACGTTCCATGCTAGCGGATTCCTTTCAAGTTGTTCCAAGCCAGATTAACTATGTTATTAAAACCCGCTTTACAGAAAGTCGTGGGTACGAAGTTGAAAGCAAGCGCGGTGGCGGGGGCTATATTCGTATTGCTAAGGTTCATTTTTCAGACAAACACCATCTGATTGGCAATCTAATGGCTTCTATTGAGGATCACCTTAGTGAACAGGTTTTTACCGACTCGATTCAACTCCTCTTTGACGAACACCTCATCACAGAACGTGAGGGAAATCTCATTTTAGCCATGGCTTCTGATGAGGTTCTAGGTGTGGAGGGGGCAGCAATCCGTGCTCGAATGCTCTACCGTTTATTACAGCGTATAGATAGAAAGGGAAGCAATTAATGATCATGTATTCATTGAAGATGCAAGAAATTTTCAGGCAGGCGCAATTTCAAGCAGCCCGCTTTGATAGCCAATACCTAGAAACTTGGCATATATTGCTAGCTATGGCGAGGGTTGATCACTCCCTAGCGGGTTTGGTGCTAAGCGAATTTGATGCTAAGGTTGCAGTGGAAGAATATGAGGCTGCAGCTATTTTAGCTATGGGCAAAAGCCCTAAAGACCAAGTGTCTCACATTGACTTTAGGCCTCAGTCAAAAACCTTAACGAACCTTTTGCAATTTGCCCAAGCTATCAGTCAAGTCACCAAAGACCAAGAGGTAGGTTCAGAGCATGTTCTCTTTGCCGTTTTGCTTAATCCAGATATTATGGCGACTCGCTTATTAGAGATGGCTGGTTATGCTATCAAGGATAAAGGAAACGGAGAACCTCGCTTAGCTGATTTACGAAAAGCTATCGAGATTCATGCAGGCTATAGTAAGGAAATGATTAAGGCTATCCACGAGTTGCGTAAACCAAAGAAAACCAAGAATCAAGGTTCTTTTTCAGACATGATGAAGCCACCAAGCACGGCTGGGGATTTGGCGGACTTTACACGTGATTTGACCGAGATGGCAAGCCAAGGTCTCTTAGAGCCAGTTATTGGCCGTGATGCTGAAGTATCACGGATGATCCAAGTACTGAGTCGTAAAACCAAGAATAACCCTGTTCTTGTGGGTGATGCAGGTGTGGGTAAAACGGCCCTTGCCTATGGTCTTGCCCAACGTATTGCTAATGGTGCTATTCCTTATGAACTGCAAGACATGCGTGTTCTAGAATTAGATATGATGAGTGTTGTTGCGGGGACCCGTTTTCGTGGGGATTTTGAAGAGCGCATGAATCAAATCATTGACGATATTGAGTCAGATGGCAAGATTATTCTCTTCGTAGATGAATTGCACACCATTATGGGATCAGGAAGTGGTATTGATAGCACACTTGATGCTGCCAATATTTTAAAACCAGCCTTATCTCGCGGAACCCTCCATATGGTGGGTGCAACAACGCAGGAAGAATACCAAAAACACATTGAAAAAGATGCCGCTCTTTCGCGTCGCTTTGCTAAGATTTTAATTGAAGAGCCTAATGTAGAAGATGCTTATCAGATTCTGATCGGGTTAAAAGGCTCTTACGAGACTTACCATAATGTGACCATTGCTGATCAGGCTGTTAGAACTGCTGTGAAAATGGCACATCGCTATCTGACCAGCAAAAACCTTCCAGATTCTGCCATTGATTTGCTAGATGAAGCTAGTGCTACTGTCCAAGGTATGGTTAAAAAAACCAGTCCAGAAATCATCACGCCATTAGATCAAGCTTTGATTGATGGCGATATGAAGAAGGCCTCTCGTTTGTTGGCAAAAGACGTTAAAGGACAACATCGTAAGCCAACAGCTGTGACAGAAGAGGATATCCTGACAACCTTGAGCAAGCTATCAGGTATTCCACTGGAAAAACTCAGCCAAGCTGATAGCAAAAAATACCTTAATTTGGAAAAAGAACTGCATAAGCGCGTGATTGGGCAAAAAGATGCTGTCTCAGCTATTTCTCGAGCGATTCGTCGTAATCAGTCAGGCATCCGTACAGGTAAACGTCCGATTGGTTCCTTCATGTTCCTTGGTCCAACAGGGGTTGGTAAGACTGAGTTGGCTAAAGCCTTGGCAGAAGTTCTCTTTGACGACGCGTCTGCCCTTATCCGCTTTGATATGTCAGAGTATATGGAAAAATTTGCGGCTTCTCGTCTTAATGGCGCACCTCCAGGCTATGTCGGTTACGATGAAGGTGGTGAATTAACAGAGAAGGTCAGAAACAAGCCTTACTCCGTGCTCCTCTTTGACGAGGTGGAAAAAGCTCACCCTGATATTTTCAACATACTCTTACAAGTGCTTGATGACGGCATGTTGACAGATAGTCGTGGGCGTAAAGTGGACTTCTCAAACACCATTATTATCATGACAAGTAATCTAGGGGCAACAGCTCTGCGTGATGATAAAACAGTTGGCTTTGGGGCAAAAGGCATTAGCCATGACCACCAAGCCATGGAAAAACGGATTTTGGAAGAGTTGAAGAAAACTTACCGACCAGAATTTATCAACCGAATTGATGAAAAGGTTGTCTTCCACAGCCTCACTCAGGATAATATGAGAGAAGTGGTCAAGATTATGGTGCAGCCGTTGATGACTACTTTGGCAGAAAAAGGCATTACCCTTAAATTCCAGCCAATGGCCCTCAAGTATTTATCAGAAGAAGGGTACGATGTAGAAATGGGTGCTCGTCCATTGCGCCGTACTTTGCAAACTCAGGTGGAAGATAAATTGTCTGAATTGATTCTTGCTGGTGAATTGGCAAGTGGTCATACCCTGAAAATTGGTCTTTCTCATGGAAAACTCAGCTTTAACATTGAGTGATTCCCTATCACTAACGGAGTTGCTAAGAGCCACTGAACAATAGAGAGTCTGTTCTTATGAAAACAGACTCTTTTTTCTTGACTATTTTTGACCAAGTGATAAAATAGAGGAGAGATTTAGCACTCATGCAATAAGAGTGCTAAATGACTAAAAATTCTTTTATTGGAGGAAATATACATGTTAAAACCATTAGGTGACCGTGTGGTCGTAAGATTTGACGAAGACAAAGAACAGACCGTCGGTGGTTTTGTTCTGGCAGGAACTCATAAAGAGTCAACACGTAGAGCGACAGTTGTTGCTGTCAGCGAAAATGGCATCCGTAGCATTACTGGTGATGCTGTTCTTCCGTCAGTAGCCGTTGGGCAGGAAGTGTTGGTTGAAAACGGACATGACTTGGAAGTAACTGTTGATGGTGAAAAGGTGTCTATCATTCGTGAATCTGATATCATCGCGATTGTCGCAGAATAAGACGAGAAATCTCTGTATAGAAAGAAGGATTGAATATGTCAAAAGATATTAAATTTTCAGCAGATGCGCGTGCTGCTATGGTGCGTGGGGTTGATATGTTAGCGGACACGGTAAAAGTAACGCTTGGTCCTAAAGGTCGTAATGTGGTTCTTGAAAAAGCTTTTGGGTCTCCTTTGATTACCAATGACGGGGTTACCATTGCTAAAGAGATTGAATTAGAAGACCATTTTGAGAATATGGGAGCTAAATTGGTTTCTGAAGTTGCTTCTAAAACTAACGATATCGCAGGTGACGGAACCACAACTGCAACAGTATTGACACAAGCTATCGTCCGTGAAGGGCTTAAAAATGTAACTGCTGGTGCCAACCCAATTGGCATTCGTCGTGGGATTGAAACAGCAACAGCAACAGCCGTTGAAGCCTTGAAAGCGATTGCTCAGCCTGTTTCTGGTAAAGAAGCCATTGCTCAAGTTGCTGCTGTGTCATCTCGTTCTGAAAAAGTTGGAGAATACATTTCAGAAGCCATGGAACGTGTGGGTAATGACGGTGTCATTACTATCGAAGAATCACGTGGTATGGAGACAGAGCTTGAAGTGGTAGAAGGCATGCAGTTTGACCGTGGTTACCTGTCTCAATACATGGTCACAGACAATGAAAAAATGGTTGCCGACCTTGAGAACCCATTTATCTTGATTACTGACAAAAAAGTGTCAAACATCCAAGACATTCTTCCATTGCTTGAGGAAGTTCTCAAAACCAACCGTCCATTGTTGATTATCGCCGATGACGTTGATGGCGAAGCTCTTCCAACCCTTGTTTTGAATAAAATTCGTGGTACTTTCAATGTGGTTGCTGTCAAAGCTCCAGGATTTGGTGATCGCCGTAAAGCCATGCTTGAGGACATCGCTATCTTGACAGGTGGTACAGTCATTACAGAAGACTTAGGTCTTGAGTTGAAAGACGCTACGATGCCAGCTCTTGGTCAAGCCGCTAAAGTGACTGTGGATAAAGACAGCACAGTTATTGTGGAAGGTGCAGGAAGTTCCGAAGCCATAGCCAACCGTGTTGGCTTGATTAAGTCACAACTGGAAACCACAACGTCTGACTTTGACCGTGAAAAATTACAAGAACGCTTGGCGAAATTAGCTGGTGGTGTGGCTGTCATCAAGGTAGGTGCTGCAACAGAAACAGCCCTTAAAGAAATGAAACTTCGTATAGAAGACGCTTTGAATGCCACACGTGCAGCCGTTGAAGAAGGGATCGTTGCTGGTGGTGGAACAGCACTTATTACGGCAATCGAAAAAGTAGCTGCTCTTGAGCTTGATGGCGATGATGCTACTGGCCGCAATATCGTTCTTCGTGCGTTGGAAGAACCTGTTCGTCAAATTGCATTCAACGCTGGTTACGAAGGTTCCGTTGTCATCGACAAATTGAAAAATAGCCCTGTTGGAACAGGCTTTAATGCGGCAACAGGTGAGTGGGTAGACATGATTGCGGCAGGTATTATCGATCCTGTTAAAGTAACGCGTTCAGCCCTTCAAAATGCTGCTTCTGTGGCTAGCCTCATCTTAACAACTGAAGCAGTTGTTGCCAACAAACCAGAACCAGCTGCGCCAGCAATGCCAGCAGGAATGGATCCAGGCATGATGGGTGGCTTCTAAATAAAAACAACTAATAATGAATAAATCTAGGCTGCTTGATGTGACCTAGATTTACTCACTGCATTAAAAAAAGTAGCTCTGACACTGGTCAAGGCTACTTTTTTTTTAATACTCTCCTAAAGCAATGGAATAAGAAATTGTCTTTAGAGAATATGAGATTTCTGAAAAAGAAAAAGTTTAGGATAAGAATAGTATAGGGTGCCTGCCTTAAATAAACCTTAATCAGACAAATGAGTAATCGTTTTAACAACCTTTTTTTGGCTTTCCGACCAGTAGTGAATGCGCTCAAACGACCCTTGTCGCCAATAAAGTGGTAGGCGTTGCCGAATATCCTCTTGCATATCAAGAGTGTTCAACTCACTAATGGCGTGCCATTTTGGCAGTCCTTCGCGGGACTCAGTCAGCAATTCTCCCTCAAAAGTCTCGCAGAGAAAATCGTAATAGACATAGCGTTCTGGCTTATCAGGGTTGATAAAACCAGAAATTCCCTTTAATTGCAGATTAAGAGCAGTTAGACCAGTCTCCTCTTTTAGCTCCCTAAGCGCCGCTTCAAAGAATGATTCGGATTCCTTGACCTTACCACCTGGCTGAATCCAGCCTGGAAAGTTATCGTGCTGTCGGTTGAGCAAAAGAACGTGCTCTCCTTGTTTGACACAAATATTAACCCAGTTTTTGATGACTTCCATAGTTTATACCTCTTGTCACTAGTATAGCATAAGGGGTTTATTTTTTTGAGAGCGAATTAAGGTTTTTTTAAGCCTCTTCCCTTATACTAAGGACAATCCTTAATCGAATAAGTGTTTGGACGACAGAGAGGGGAATTATTAACTCCTTTCTCTCATACCAAAACTCATCTTATTCATCCCCTCCTACTTGATAAGGTCTCGCATGAGCGAGGCCTTATTGTTGTATCTGGCCCAAAAAGAATCTCCCAATCAAAAAACCTCCAAAAACTCAAGGTTTCCCTTGCTTTTGGAGGTTTTTGTAGGCTTAACGATAGAAATATAACCCTATGCTTCTTATTTCTGAGTTGTTTTTTGATTTTTAGGGCTTTCTTTCACTAGTTTGGCTTCAATAGCTTTTAAGCGCTTGAAGGTTTTTTCTGCTCGAGCCATGGAGACCGCGTCAGCTTTTTCTTGGGCAGCTGTAGGATCTGTTTGCAAGAGTTGGCTAAGTTCTTTGTTGGTTTGGTCTTGTTCAGTTATCCACGTTTTTTCGAGCTCTTTTATCTCGTCAATAACCTTAGTTCCAAATTGTTTTGGATGGGCAGCCACGAGGTCATTAATATGTGACACCGTCCAGTACCATGACTTATCATTATACTTGGTACTCTTTTCTTGATAGGCTTCATAGGTCTTACTAATATTGCCGAGGTATGGCAAGTAAGGGGCGTTACGAGGACTGCCAATAGATAGCCACATCACACCACCACCCAATTCAGCAGGAATATCCTTTTTCAATTGGAAAATGTGGGCTTCCATAACATTTGGATTGGAAATAGGATACGCATAGCCCTTAACAGCATCTTTGGATTTTGGTTTGCCTTTACCATCTAATGCCATTTGGTCAAGTGGTTTAAGGTCCAGTCCCTCAAAACGGTTACGTTGGAGCTTCATTGCATCTTCTAGACTGAAGGTTTTATCTGTGCTTTGAAGTAATTCGTAGTTTTTGTCTTTGTAGGTGACTTTTGAGTCAGGGTCAAGGGATTTGATGCCTGAGAAAGAGCGGGATCGGTTGGCATCGTTTAGCGGCGGATTGTAAGATTGAGCAATGTGAAATTTACCGTCCACTTCCTTGTAAGATTTGGCTTTTTTAGCTACCTTTTCCACATCAGCTGAGGCAATGGTATTGGTCTTATCATTAAAATCAACGTGGCCGAGATAGAAGGTATTTGGGAAAACAGCAAATTTGTCATCTGGGAATTTAATGGCGACGTATTGGTGGCCAGAAAGTATCTCCATGTACCAAATGCCGTCTTTGTCAGCGAGGGTAACTATGTTTCCTTCGGCAGACCCTTTTTCGGTAACTATCTTAGCAATACGTTCAATGCCTTCACGGGCTGTTTTGACACTCGGCAAAATAACACTGGTCATTGATGATTCGGCTAAGCCGTCTTTAACGTAAGGATCGATTTTTTGAATGGCATCATTGGCTGAAGCTGATACCGTTGCAGACATTGATACCCCAAATTCATTAAAACCAGCTTCATCATAGACCCCGTCTTTTGGTGTCACATCAGGAACAGCGGTATAACGGTAAGAATGCTCGGGTAAAGGGTACTCAAAGCCGTTGGCTTGATCTTTCCATAAGTCTCTAGCCTTGTTGTCCTTGGCAGGACGAACCACGAAATTCTTGTTGTGGTTTGGTTCTAGGTCTTCTGTTCGGCCATAAATAATGGACCCATCTGTTGTTAAGTCCTTACCAATAATAAAACCAGTACAAGCGTAACTAACATTTTGGAACGATAATGTTGTTAGTACAGATAGAAGCCCAAGAGCTATTTTTTTGTTTGTCATGCGAAACCTCCTCGAAAATGATAACGCTTTCGAAAATTATTATAAGACTGCCCTTTTTAAAATTCAAGTTTTTTCGCAAGCGTTTTGAAATTGTTAGTTATCTAAATATTGCGAGAATTATAGAAATAAGAAGGATGCCTTATTTTCTCTATCCCGGCAATGCCTTTCGACTTTGGGAAATCGTTATATTCAGGTCTTCTTCCGTCAAGGACTCTTTAAAAAGCACTAGCTATTTTATGATATAATAGAGAAAACTCACAGAAAGTTGACCTTATTGATATGACCAAGTTATTTCGTAATAAACAACGCTTTAAAACCTTAGCTATCATTGTAGGAAGTTTCTTCCTCTTGTTGCTGCTTTTTGGGGCTTTTCATTATTCTAAAGGTAACCGTATTAATACCTATCTAAAAGCTCGCTCGGCAACCTCTGGGCCTGTGTTTGAAAACATCAAAGAGTATTTGGTATGGGAAGATACTAAAGAACAAATTACTAACGACGAAGCTAGGTTTACTCATTTTAGACGCTATAACCAAAAAGAATTAGCTCAAAAAGCTAAAGAGCTGAAAGAAGCTGGACCAGATAGTCCTATTCAGGTTGTGTCTGTGGGGCGTCGTTTTCTGATTTTCCCAGATTATCGGATAGCCCTAAAACCCATGGATTTGACCATACAGACTAATGTGCCTCAAGTGGATATCCTCTTAAACCAGAAGAAAGTGGCTATGTCGGATTCAGAAGCCTTCTCAGTCAAGCTAGACCGTCTCCCAATGGCTGACTACACGGCTAGTATCAACGGTCAGCATAATGGTCGTAAGATCAAGGTCAGAAAGACCTATGATGGACGGAATCCTGTCATTGATTTGAGTGTGACGTTCAAAACCTTTACGGTGACAAGCAATGTCAAAGAAGGGGAACTTTATTTTGATGATAACCACGTAGGGACCTTAAAAGAAGGAGAATTTCAGGTACAAGATTACCCGGTAACAGAAGGGGCCCAAGTCTATATCACAAAGACTTTCCCAGATGGAGACCTCACTTCTAGCAAACACCCTCTAGCAGGTATCGAAGACGGCGGGCATCTGGAGATTCTTGTGGATAACCTCTTAGATGAAGAAAAAGCAGGGCAGATTTTGGTGTCAGCCTTTGATCAGCTGATTCAGTACCTCAGCACTGGTCAAGATGCTACAACCTTAGGAAGTGTCTTTGAAGCAGGTGCCAGCAATGACTTTTATCGAGGATTGAAAGAATCCATTAAGGCCAAATTCCAGACAGATAGCCGCAGAGCAAGTAGCCTTAGCATCCCCTCAATCCTCCTTACCAAAATGACTCAGGTCGGTAAGGAATCCTATCTGCTTGATTTTACAGCTACCTATGAGTTCATTTATGACAAAGCAACCGACCCTGCCAAACAAACTTCAGGACGGATAAGTCAAGAGCTGACGGGTAAAATGACTTTGAAAAAAGTGGGAGAGGTTTACCTTGTTAGTCAGTCAGGGCCTAAAAACATCACCGTTGCCAATGAAAACAATCAAGTCAAGGCTCCATCAATCTTCCCTGAAAATATGTTAGGGACTTGGACAGGGCAACGAGAGGATGCTTCTGTCAGCGTGACCATAGCTGAGGACGGTACCATTACCACTAAGGTTGACTATAAAGCAGGAAATCGCCCTAGCCAAACCAAAACCGCTAAAATTATCAAAGTTGAGGATAAAGGAAATGGCATTTATCTTTACACCCCAGAAGTGGGTAGTGATGTCGGTGCTCTAGCGCCAGGCGGAGGCTTAGGTGGCGTTAACGTCAAATACGCTTACGGTTTTAAAGTATCTGGTAACACAGCCAATCCTATCGTTTGGCAAGCAGGAACTACCAGTGATTTTGATTATAGCAAACCACTACCGGGATTAAGTTTGACCAAACAGTAAGTCACCTGATCACCTTAAAGATCCTGAGAAAAAACAAATCTCACCAAAGGACTTGGCACACCTATGCTAAGTTGGTGGAATAACTAAAAAAGGCTAAGGGGTTATCCCTTGGCCTTTACTTGTTGTAAGACTGTCTCGAAAGTTGTGGATTTGGCCTGCACGCAAATCATCTCTTGGGTTAAGGGGTGTCTTAGCCAGAGTTGATGGGCATGCAGCATAAGACGAGGGCATTCAGCTTTTCCTTTTGAATACAAGGGATCACCCAATAGAGCATGACCGTGGTAAGACAAATGAACTCGAATTTGATGGGTCCGACCCGTCTGTAACCGACAATTGATTAGGCTGACGTTTTGCTTGAAAGATTTGAGAAGCTTGACGTCTGTCACAGCCTTTTGACCTTGTTTCACATCAACCACGCGTTTTCGTCGGTCGTGACGGTGGCGACCAATAGGCTCACGGTAGCTCACTTCTTTGCTAGAGAGAGTTCCGTATACCAATGCCCAATAATCTCGGCTAATCTCTCGTTTTTCCAAAAGACGGTTGAGAATAGGGAGGATAAATGGGGTTTTGGCAAAGACTATGACACCACTTGTTTCCATGTCCAACCGATGAACCACATAACAGGTTCGTCCGGTGTAAGCAGACACATGATTGAGAAGGGCTAACTCGTTGGGCTCATTGCCATGGGTCTTCATCCCTTCAGGCTTATTGACGATGATAAGATGGTCATCTTCATAAAGACAGTCTACCTTATTGGCTTGCCCCATCATAATAGGTTTATCAGGGTAATCTTCTTCATCAAAGAAAAGTTCAACCTGATCTCCGCTATTGACAGCACTTTGCCAAGTAATGGCACTGCCATTAACCAAGACGTTCTTTTTGGTTCGTAGAAAATGCCTAATTTTGCGAGGAATCAAGAGTTTGTCCTCCAAAAGCTCCTTAACGGTCAATGTCTGATAAGGATTTTGAAACCTAACGGTAAAGCCCTGAGATGACTTAGTGACGGTCTTCATTGAGCCACTCGTGGTATTTTTCAACGAGGTTGACAGCCATTTGTGTGGCAAGCGCAGCAGAGAATGCTTCCGTTCCTTCACGTTCGTCGTTAGCCACTTCAAGGCGGGTTTCATCGTAGATGGCTTTTAAACTGTCAGCAGATAAGGTTTCTTTAAAGGCTTGGAATTTATTCATTCATGGGTCCTATCTTTCTATTTTAGTCTTTAGGTTTCCTGTTCATAGGGAAAGAATCTAGTGCTATTATAGCATGTTTTAGGTCAAAATTAGCTGATGAACCACAAGGAAAGGAAAATTTTCCAGAGTGATTGACTTGTTGCCTAACCACTAGAACTATTTCCAGGGTGGTAAAGCAGCTGTTAACAAGGTTTTTAATTTAAATAGGAATTTCAGTAATGACTATTTTGAACCTGTCTTTTTAATGGTCAAAAATGCTTTTGTAACGGTTTTTAATATAAGATTTGAACAGAAATTGTTATAATATGATAAAAAGCTTAACGATAATTAGAGGAAGAATAATGAAAACAATTAGACGCTATGACGTTAACGAAGAGTGGGCTCATACAGGCCTTGTAGAGGCAGGAGACTTTTACTATTTGAATTATTGCGTGGGTAATATTGGTCAAGATATTGAAAGCCAGATTAATGGCGCCTTTGATGAAATGGAACGCCGCTTGGGGCTTGTTGGCTTGACCTTGGAAGCAGTGGTTCAAATGGACTGCCTCTTCAGAGATATTTGGAATGTGCCTGTGATGGAAAAGATTATTAAAGAACGATTTAACGGTCGCTACCCAGCCCGTAAATCCATCCAGACAGAATTTGTATACCATGGTGGACCAGAAGGCTTGCTGTTCCAGGTGGATGGTGTGGCTTATTCTAAACACATCCCTGTTAGCTAGTCAAGACTTGTTTAAGGTCTTAGTGGTATAATGACTCTATGACATTTCTAGAACTTTTACAAAAAAAATTTTTTCCGAAACACTATCAGGAAAAACAAGCCTTAAAAAAAGAAGAAGCCTTGAAAGCGCAACGATTTGATGACGGTAACGACTTCTCATCACAAGGGCAAGAGCCCTATCAAGAGGTGGGAGTAGCAGATTCAGCAGCAAACCAAAGCGCTTCAGCTTCCTTTCAGCGCAGCAAATTTCGAGAAACGGCCCCTAAAAAACAGCCCGTCTGGTTACAAAAACTAGAGGCTATTTTGCCGTCGCCGCAGAATCCTATTCGCCGATTCTGGCGTCGCTACCATATTGGCAAGATTCTCATCATTTTAATAGGAACTCTTGTTTTGCTCCTAGGTTCCTATCTGTTTTACCTCTCAAAAACAGCCAAGGTTTCTGACTTACAAGATGCCTTGAAAGCGACAACTGTCATTTACGATCATACGGGTGAATACGCGGGGAGTTTGTCTGGACAAAAAGGGACATATGTGGAATTGGATGCCATTTCAGATGACCTCGAAAATGCAGTGATTGCCACAGAAGACAGGACTTTCTATAGCAATAATGGGATTAACCTCAAACGTTTTTTGCTGGCAGTGGTAACAGCTGGCCGATTTGGAGGTGGCTCTACCATTACCCAACAGTTGGCTAAAAATGCCTACCTGTCGCAAGATCAGACCATTAAGCGAAAGGCGCGTGAATTTTTCTTAGCCCTAGAATTAACCAAAAAATACAGTAAAAAAGACATCCTGACCATGTATCTCAATAATTCTTATTTTGGAAATGGGGTCTGGGGTGTCGAAGATGCTAGTCAAAAGTATTTTGGAACAACAGCTGCCAACCTGACCTTAGATGAAGCTGCTACCTTAGCTGGAATGCTCAAGGGACCTGAAATTTACAACCCTTATTATTCCCTCGAAAATGCAACCAACCGAAGAGATACAGTCTTAGGAGCTATGGTTGATGCAGGGAAAATCAACCAAAATCAAGCTGCTGAGGCTAAAACAGTTGGCATGGGTAATCGCTTGGCCGATACTTACGTTGGCAAGTCAGATGACTACCAATACCCATCTTACTTTGATGCGGTGATCAATGAGGCCATTTCAACCTACGGTATTTCCGAAAAAGATATTGTTAATAATGGTTACAAGGTCTATACAGAATTGGATCAAAACTACCAGACAGGTATGCAGACGACCTTTAATAATGATAATCTATTCCCTGTCTCAGCCTATGATGGCAGTTCTGCGCAGGCTGCCAGTGTTGCCCTAGATCCTAAAACAGGAGCGGTTCGTGGACTGATTGGTCGAGTAAACAGTAGTGAGAACCCAACCTTTAGAAGTTTCAACTACGCGACCCAAGCGCAGCGAAGCCCAGCGTCGGCCATAAAACCTCTTGTGGTCTATGCACCAGCTGTTGCTTCTGGCTGGTCAATCGAAAAAGAACTGCCGAACACGATTCAAGATTTTGATGGCTATCAGCCTCACAATTATGGCAACTACGAATCAGAAGACGTGCCCATGTATCAAGCGCTAGCCAATTCATACAATATTCCAGCTGTTTCGACTTTAAATGACATTGGTATTGATAAGGCCTTTGCATATGGGAAGAAGTTTGGTCTAGACATGACCTCTGCCCAAAAAGAGTTGGGCGTAGCTCTCGGCGGTAGTGTGACCACCAATCCATTGGAAATGGCTCAGGCATACGCTGCCTTTGCTAATAATGGGGTCATTCACCCTGCCCATCTCATCACCCGCATTGAAAATGCTAGAGGTGAGGTGGTCAAAGCCTTTACCGATAAGGCTAAGCGCGTGATTAGCCAATCTGTTGCCGACAAGATGACAAGCATGATGTTAGGGACTTTCTCAAACGGAACAGCCGTTAACGCTAACGTCTATGGTTATACCTTAGCTGGAAAAACAGGAACCACCGAAACGAGCTTTAACCCAGATGTTGCAGGAGACCAGTGGGTCATTGGTTATACCCCAGATGTGGTCATCAGCCAGTGGGTAGGCTTTAATCAGACCGATGAAAACCATTACCTGACCGACTCCAGTGCAGGAACAGCCTCAACGATTTTTAGTACCCAAGCCTCTTATATCCTCCCTTACACAAAAGGTAGCCAATTCCATGTGGATAATGCTTACGCTCAAAATGGCATTGCAGCTGTCTATGGGATCAATGAAACGGGTAACCAGAGAGGGATTGATTCCCAGTCCATCATTGATGGCTTGAGAAAATCAGCTGAGGAAGCCTCAAAATCCTTATCTGATGCCGTTGATCAATCCGGCTTGCGTGATAAAGTCCAATCCATCTGGAACGGTATTGTGGACTATTTCAGATAGCTTGCGGAATTCTAAAAATCATGGTAGAATATGGACTACGGAGGCGTTATGGCACAGAAAAAAGCAAGCCTAGCGTGTGTCGAATGCGGCAGCCGCAACTACTCTATCGGAGTAAGCAGCACCCCAAAACCAACACGTCTAGAAGTCAACAAATTTTGCAAGTATTGTAAAAAATATACCTTACATAAGGAAACACGTTAAGAGGAGAGCCTGATGGGATTCATTAGTGGGATTTTTAAAGTCTTAAAAGACACAACATGGCCAGACCGTAAACAACGTTGGAAAGATTTTATCTCAGTTCTTGAGTACACGGCTTTCTTTACGGTGATTATTTATATCTTTGACCAGTTGTTGTCAAAAGGCGTATTATCATTGATCAATTTCTTCTAAGTTAACTAAAGAGATTGGAAAACATCGCTTGGAAAAGCCAGGCTGGGAATTATTCCCAGCCTTTTTGAGTGCTTAATAGCTCAGGTTGAAAATGGAGATTAGAAAGTGTCACGAACAAGGTCTTTCATTGACAGTGGCAGTTTCTTCTATTATAATGAGGGTAATAGAAAACATCGCAAAAGCCAAAAGAGGCTTTTTTTATAATGAAAGGAAACATCATGTTAGATTCTTTTGACAAGGGCTGGTTCGTCCTCCAAACTTACTCAGGCTACGAAAACAAGGTGAAAGAAAACCTCTTGCAACGTGCACAGACTTACAACATGTTGGACAATATTTTGCGCGTGGAAATCCCAACGCAAACCGTTAACGTGGAAAAAAATGGGCAAACCAAAGAAATCGAAGAAAACCGCTTCCCAGGGTATGTATTGGTAGAAATGGTCATGACAGATGAAGCTTGGTTCGTGGTGCGTAACACCCCAAACGTTACTGGGTTCGTGGGTTCACACGGTAACCGTTCTAAACCAACGCCACTACTTGAAGAAGAAATCCGTGCCATCCTATTATCTATGGGACAAACCATTGATGTCTTTGATACTAACATCAAAGAGGGCGATGTGGTACAAATTATTGATGGCGCTTTTATGGGCCAAGAAGGACGTGTGGTTGAAATTGAAAACAATAAAGTGAAACTGTTACTTAATATGTTTGGTTCCGAAACAGTGGCGGAAGTAGAGCTCTACCAAATTGCAGAATTGTAATCAATAAAAGTGATTATAGCATTGTAATAATCACTTTTTGACATAAAAAATAATCGGACGGTATGTTTTATCGTCTGATTTTTAGTGTGGTAAATGAAAAGGTCTTTAAACAGGTGAAGCTACCTTGCAATAGTCTGTAAAGGGATGACATTTAAGTAAACGAGAAGACAAAAGAAAAATAAATGAAGGATACCTGAGAAAAAATCGTTTTAGATAGAGTTGTAGCATCGTTTGTATTAACTGGTATAGTACAATACCTAAAGTACAGTTTTGCCGGCTGAAAGAAAGCTAGTATTCAAAGAGCCCTTTTTTGAGAAGAGTTGATACTACTAATAATGCTAGTAATGATACTAGGATTCTCGTGGAAGTTGAAAAATTAGGAAATGTTTCTGATAAGTATAAGCAGATGTGATATGGCTAGATTCTATCTAATTGCCTAGAAAACACTTTATAAATGTTGTACAGAAAAGTGTTGCCTTTTCAGTTAATGATAGATTACCAGATAAATTTCTTGAAGATTTATTAAATTTACATGCAGATAGTCCTTTAGCTAGAGACAATACAGCTCCTTTGGCTCCTTATCTACTTGCTAAAGCAAAAGAAGAGGCAATGAGGAGAATTACTCAGTTCCGTGAGGAGAGTAAAATTCTTCAGAATCTTTCTGAGAAAACCCAAGAAGAATTAAACAAGAAAAATGATCAATTAAGAGATCAAGCAGACAAGTATTCTAAAAAACATAAAGAAGCAGATGAGTTGTCTAAAAAAGTAAGCAAATTAGATGATGAGTTAAAAGCAACTCTTGCAGAGACTAAAAAACTTTCCACAGACTTGTCAAGTGCGCAAAAAGAACGCGATACCGCTTTCAAAGTTTCTAAAGACCTTGCCGATAAGTTAGCAGAATCTGAAAAAGCTAAGGCTAATGCTCTTAACGTTTCTAAAGATCTTGCCGATAAGTTAGCAGCTGCAGAAGCTAGCCGAGACAAAGCCTTTGCTGTCTCAACAGACTTAGCTAATCAATTAGCGGCTAAAACAGCTGAAGCTGAAGATCTTCTCAATACTGTGGATAGCTTTGGTCGTCTTGTGGAATCTGCAAAACGTGAAATGCAGGAAAAACTTGCCGAAATTGACCGCTTGAAAGCTGAAAAAGCTCAATCAGATGCCGCATTAGAAGCTGCTAATGCCACTATCGCAGAACTTCAAGCTGAAGTCGAAAAAGTGAAGTCAGATCTTGCTAATGCAAATCAGTTGGTTGAAGCTGGTAAACGTGACCTTTCTGACTTAGCAAAAGCAAAAGCAGATGCAGATGCCGCACTTGTAGCATCAGAAGCTAAAGTAGCAGAACTTAAAAAAGCAAAAACTGAATCAGAAGCTAAGGTTGCTAAACTTGAGTCTGCAGTGACTGCTGCCAAAGAAGAAGTGGCTAAAGTTAAGGCAGAGCTAGAGACTGTTACTAAAGACCTTGAAGCAGTTAAATCTGAAAAAGCAAAACTTGAAACACAAATTGCTGACTTGAAGAAAGCACATGCTGAAAAAATAGCAGAGCTTGAAGCAGCAATTAAACGTCTTGAAGAAGAGCTTGCAGCTAAAGTTAAAGAGTTTGAAGCTTTAGAAAACACTTCTAAAGAAGAAAAAGCTAACTTCCAAAAAGAAATTGACCGCTTGAAAGCTGAATCAGCAGCTAAGATTAAAGATATTACTAAATCTACTAAAGTAGGTTCGTCAGCTACAACTGGTATGGCATCATCAAGTGTTGCATCTAACAAGGTACAATTACCATCAACAGGTGAAGCTACCAACGCATTCTTTACAGCTGCAGCACTTACCATTATGGAAGGTGCAGGTGTTATGGCTGTTGCAGGCAAACGCAAAGAAGACTAATCTCAGTCTGATACTTATCTCTAAAAGCTAAAAAAGCAAATCCTAGTGGTTTGCTTTTTTCATTCTTTATTAGTATCGGCGTGTTTTCCAGTTAATATGACTTTCGCTTGTCAGATGTTATTTTTTGGTTAACAGTGATTTGAGTTGTTGTGGTTTTCTAACTGTTTATTAGATTTTATGGTTATCACGGGATGGATGGTACAAGTGTTTGGTGGACTATCTATTATTGGGAGGTGTTGGGCGACTTTCTTGGAGCTTATAAAGCTATAATAGTTTGAAAAATCTGAAATTAACAACACATCGCTTCACTTGCCCATTCCTAAAAGCCTCATATCATGCTATAATAAGGAGACTAGACTTTTTTACATGGGAGATTTGACATGACATTTTACAATCATAAAGCCATTGAACCGAAATGGCAGGCCTTCTGGGCTGACAATCACACGTTTAAGACAGGAACAGACGCTTCGAAACCTAAGTTTTATGCACTTGATATGTTTCCTTACCCTTCAGGATCCGGTCTTCACGTCGGACACCCGGAAGGATACACGGCAACAGATATTCTAAGTCGCTTTAAACGTGCTCAAGGTTACAATGTCTTGCACCCAATGGGCTGGGATGCCTTCGGTTTGCCTGCTGAGCAATACGCTATGGATACCGGTAATGATCCAGCAGAGTTTACAGCGGAAAATATTGCTAACTTCAAACGCCAAATCAATGCCCTTGGTTTTTCTTATGATTGGGATCGTGAAGTTAATACCACTGACCCAGACTATTACAAGTGGACGCAATGGATTTTTACCAAATTGTATGAAAAAGGCTTGGCCTATGAGGCAGAAGTTCCTGTGAACTGGGTAGAAGAGTTGGGAACAGCTATTGCCAATGAGGAAGTGCTGCCTGATGGAACTTCTGAGCGTGGTGGCTACCCTGTTGTCCGCAAACCAATGCGCCAATGGATGCTTAAAATCACGGCCTACGCTGAACGTCTTTTAGAAGATTTAGAAGAGGTTGACTGGCCAGAGTCTATCAAGGATATGCAACGTAACTGGATTGGTAAGTCAACCGGTGCCAATGTGACCTTCAAGGTTAAAGGCAGTGACAAAGACTTTACTGTCTTTACCACACGCCCTGACACCTTGTTTGGAGCAACCTACGCTGTTTTGGCGCCAGAACATGCCCTTGTTGACGAAATCACTAGCCCTAAACAAGCAGAGGCAGTGGCTGACTACAAACGCCAAGCGAGCTTGAAATCTGATTTGGCCCGCACTGACCTCGCTAAGGAAAAAACAGGTGTTTGGACGGGTAGCTACGCTATTAACCCGGTCAATGGCAAAGAAATGCCAATCTGGATTGCGGACTATGTGCTAGCAAGTTATGGTACAGGGGCTATTATGGCTGTACCTGCCCACGACGAACGAGACTGGGAATTTGCCAAACAATTTGACCTTGAGATTATTCCAGTGCTTGAGGGTGGTAATGTGGCAGAGGCTGCTTACACCGAGGATGGACCTCACATTAATTCCGACTTCTTAGACGGTCTAGACAAGACTGACGCAATCACTAAGATGGTAGCTTGGCTTGAAGACAAGGAAGTTGGAAATGAAAAAGTGACTTACCGCTTGCGTGACTGGCTCTTCAGCCGCCAACGTTATTGGGGTGAGCCGATTCCAATTATCCACTGGGAGGATGGCACCTCAACAGCTGTTCCTGAAAATGAGTTGCCGCTTGTCTTGCCAGTAACTTCAGATATTCGCCCTTCAGGAACAGGTGAGTCACCACTAGCTAACTTGACTGATTGGTTAGAAGTGACCCGCGAAGATGGTGTTAAAGGTCGTCGTGAGACCAATACTATGCCACAATGGGCTGGTTCAAGCTGGTATTATTTGCGCTACATTGACCCTAACAACGATCAAGCTTTGGCGGACCCAGAATTGTTGAAACAATGGTTGCCTGTTGATATTTACGTGGGTGGTGCCGAGCACGCGGTGCTTCATCTCCTGTATGCTCGATTCTGGCATAAAGTCCTTTACGATTTAGGCGTTGTGCCAACCAAAGAACCATTCCAAAAACTCTTCAATCAAGGGATGATTTTGGGAGCAAGTTACCGTGACCATCGTGGAGCGCTTGTAGCGACTGACAAGGTGGAAAAACGTTATGGCAGCTTCTTCCATATCGAAACAGGTGAGGAGCTTGAACAAGCACCAGCGAAAATGTCTAAATCACTCAAAAACGTTGTCAATCCTGATGACGTGGTCGAACAATACGGTGCAGATACCTTGCGTGTTTACGAAATGTTCATGGGGCCATTAGATGCCTCAATCGCTTGGAGCGAAGAAGGCTTAGAAGGTTCTCGTAAGTTCCTTGACCGCGTCTACCGTTTGGTGACGACTAAGGAGATTGTGACGGAAAATAGCGGCACCTTGGATAAAGTTTATAACGAAACTGTCAAAGCTGTTACTGAACAAATTGAGACCATGAAGTTCAATACTGCCATTGCTCAATTGATGATTTTTGTCAATGCAGCTAATAAAGAAAATCAGTTGTTTGTGGACTATGCCAAAGGCTTTGTGCAATTGATTGCTCCATTTGCGCCACACTTAGGTGAAGAACTCTGGCAAATGATTACTCAATCAGATGAGTCCATTGCTCATGTGGCTTGGCCAACTTGGGATGAGTCCAAATTGGTTGAAAATGATGTGGAAATCGTTGTCCAAATCAAAGGAAAAGTCAAAGCGAAATTAGTGGTTGCTAAGGACCTTTCTAGGGAAGACTTAGAAGCTGCAGCCCTTGCTAACGAGAAAGTACAAGCTGAGATTGCAGGCAAAGACATTGTCAAAGTG
The DNA here is from genome assembly GCF_900459225.1 of Streptococcus dysgalactiae subsp. dysgalactiae. Lineage (NCBI taxonomy): Bacteria > Bacillati > Bacillota > Bacilli > Lactobacillales > Streptococcaceae > Streptococcus > Streptococcus dysgalactiae. Next base: position 2,000,272 of record NZ_UHFH01000003.1, on the reverse strand, counting down.
ATTGCAGTCCCTAACAAGCTTGTTAATATCGTGGTAAAGTAACAATCAAAGACTAATAATAGTTGATATCTATATAGACTCCACTGGGGACCTGTTCCAGGGGGGTCTTTTTTCGTTGGAAAAGCCTAAGGATTATGGCTTTGTTGGGAGATTAACTACTTTTTTTAAAGGGTTTTAAATAAATTAAGTATAGTTAAATATTAAAATAAGTTAACTGAAGTCTAATTTTGAACACTTCTTTGTGTGATAGTTGGTCTTTTTTAAAACGCTTTCATTACCTATAATGAACATATAAAAACATTATATTTATAAACTTTGAAAAGAGGTAGTTCGCATGGAAATGTTCCTAGCTCCCCTAAACTGGTTCTCGCAAAACATTTTGCAAAACCCAGCTTTCTTTGTAGGTCTTTTGGTTTTAATTGGGTATTTACTCCTTAAAAAACCAATTTATGAAGTCTTTGCCGGTTTTGTCAAAGCGACAGTTGGTTATCTGATTTTGAACGTTGGTGCAGGTGGTCTGGTAACGACCTTCCGTCCAATCTTAGTGGCTCTTGCCAAGAAATTTGAATTGAAAGCAGCTGTTATTGACCCTTACTTTGGTCTTGCGGCTGCCAATACCAAATTAGAAGAAATGGGCTTCATCAGTGTAGCCACTACAGCTCTTTTGATTGGTTTTGGGGTCAACATTCTTCTCGTTGCGCTTCGCAAAGTCACTAAAGTTCGTACCCTTTTCATCACTGGTCATATCATGGTACAACAGGCAGCAACTATCTCTGTCTTTGTCCTTCTCTTAATCCCTCAATTCCAAAATGCCTTTGGTGCGTGGGCAGTTGGTATCATCTGTGGTCTTTACTGGGCAGTCAGCTCAAACATGACGGTTGAAGCAACACAACGCCTAACAGGTGGCGGTGGTTTTGCGATTGGTCACCAACAACAATTTGCTATTTGGTTTGTGGATAAGGTTGCGCCAATCTTTGGTAAAAAAGAAGAAAACCTTGATAACTTAAAATTACCAACCTTCTTAAATATTTTCCACGATACCGTTGTTGCGTCAGCAACCTTAATGTTAGTCTTCTTTGGAGCTATCTTGGCTGTCCTTGGTCCAGACATCATGTCTAATGTAGAGTTAATCGGACCAGGCGCTTTCAACCCAGCTAAGCAAGCTTTCTTCATGTATATTCTTCAAACATCACTTACTTTCTCTGTTTACCTCTTCATTTTGATGCAAGGTGTACGTATGTTCGTTTCTGAGTTGACCAATGCCTTCCAAGGGATCTCAAGCAAATTGCTTCCAGGATCATTCCCAGCGGTTGACGTTGCAGCCTCTTACGGTTTTGGTTCTTCAAATGCGGTTCTTTCAGGATTTGCCTTTGGTTTGATCGGTCAATTAATCACGATTGCTCTTCTTGTTATCTTTAAAAACCCAATCTTAATTATCACAGGATTCGTTCCCGTATTCTTTGATAATGCGGCAATTGCGGTTTACGCTGATAAACGTGGTGGTTGGAAAGCAGCAGTTGCATTGTCCTTTATCTCAGGTATTTTGCAAGTTGCACTCGGTGCAGTAGCTGTTGGTTTACTAGGCCTTACAGGTGGTTATCACGGAAACATCGACTTGGTTCTTCCATGGTTACCATTTGGTTACCTCTTCAAATTCCTTGGCATTGCAGGTTATGCTCTTGTCTGCATTTTCCTTCTTGCTATTCCACAATTGCAATTCGCAAAAGCTAAAGATAAAGAAGCTTACTACCGTGGTGAAGCTCAATAAGCACCACTCTCGCATAATAGCTCTGCTATTTTAACAAGATATAAACCTAAGAACTTTGGAGGAAAAACGAATGGTTAAAGTATTAACAGCATGCGGCAATGGCATGGGATCATCTATGGTGATTAAAATGAAAGTTGAAAATGCACTTCGTCAACTTGGTGTGACTGATATTCAATCTGCGTCTTGTTCTGTTGGTGAAGCAAAAGGTCTGGCTTCTGGTTATGATATTGTGGTGGCTTCAAACCACTTGATTCATGAACTTGATGGTCGTACGAAAGGTCACCTAGTTGGTCTTGATAACCTGATGGATGACAATGAAATCAAAACCAAATTGCAAGAAGTGCTATAAGCTGATTCTAAAACAAAAAGGAGGAGTTGTGACGAAGGTTCCCAACTCTTTCTCTTTAGCAAAAGTCAGTTAACAGACAAGAAAATGGTGTGTTTTAAAACAAAAACACTAGAAAGAGATATATTTATGAATTTAAAACAAGCCTTTATTGCTAACGACTCTATTCGTTTGGGGTTACAGGCACAGACTTGGCAAGAAGCTGTTCAATTAGCTGTTCAGCCCTTAATTGATAGCGGAGCAGTGACATCAGCTTATTACGACGCCATCATTGAATCAACCGAAAAATACGGCCCTTATTATGTGCTGATGCCAGGGATGGCAATGCCTCACGCAGAAGCAGGTCGTGGGGTCAACCGTAATGCCTTTTCTTTGATTACTTTAACAAGACCAGTCACCTTCTCAGATGGTAAAGAGGTTTCTGTTCTCTTGACGTTGGCGGCAACAGACCCTTCTATCCACACAACAGTCGCTATTCCACAAATTGTGGCCTTGTTTGAACTTGATAATGCCATTGAACGCTTGGTGGCTTGCCAAAGTTCAGAAGAAGTGCTGGCAATGGTAGAAGAATCAAAAAATAGCCCGTATTTAGAAGGTTTGGATTTAGACTCTTAAGCGATAGCTTACTGACTTAAACGGATAAAACGACTCACAATCATTATTGAAAGGATAAGAACTCCTCATCAGCTTTTTCATAGCCGCTGAGAGTTCTAGGAAAAACACATGACACATCTTCCAAATTTACAAGTTGCTTTAGACCATTCTAACTTGCAAGGGGCTATCAAAGCGGCCGTTTCAGTCGGCCATGAAGTAGACGTTATCGAGGCCGGTACGGTTTGCTTGCTTCAAATCGGAAGCGAGTTGGTTGAGGTTTTGCGCAGCCTTTTCCCAGAAAAAATCATCGTGGCAGATACCAAATGTGCTGATGCTGGTGGCACGGTGGCTAAAAACAATGCAAAACGTGGTGCTGACTGGATGACTTGTATCTGCTGTGCGACAATTCCAACCATGGAAGCAGCCCTCAAAGCCATAAAAGAAGTGCGCGGAGACCGTGGGGAGATTCAAATTGAACTTTATGGTGATTGGACTTATGAACAAGCTCAATTATGGCTTGACGCTGGGATTTCCCAAGCCATTTACCACCAATCACGTGATGCCCTTCTTGCTGGAGAAACTTGGGGTGAAAAAGACCTTAACAAGGTGAAAAAATTGATTGACATGGGCTTCCGCGTGTCAGTAACTGGTGGGCTTGATGTAGACACTTTGAAACTTTTTGAAGGGGTTGATGTCTTTACCTTTATCGCAGGGCGAGGCATTACTGAAGCAGAAGATCCTGCTGCAGCGGCGCGTGCCTTCAAAGATGAGATCAAACGTATCTGGGGGTAACCTATGGCACGTCCTATTGGTATTTATGAAAAAGCAACGCCAAAACAGTTTACCTGGCGTGAACGCTTGCAATTTGCAAAAGACTTAGGTTTTGATTTTGTGGAAATGTCTGTTGATGAATCAGATGCTCGCTTAGCTCGCTTAGAGTGGACTAAGGAAGAACGTCTTGATTTAGTGAAAGCCATTTATGAAACAGGAATTCGCATCCCGACCATTTGTTTCTCTGGTCATAGACGTTACCCACTAGGCTCAAACGATCCTGCTATTGAAGCCAAGTCTCTGGAATTGATGAAACAGTGTATTGAATTGGCACAGGACCTTGGGGTACGTACTATTCAATTGGCTGGTTACGACGTTTATTACGAAGAAAAATCACCTGAAACCCGTGCTCGTTTTATCAAAAACTTGAGACAATCTTGTGACTGGGCTGAGCAAGCCCAAGTCATGCTTTCCATTGAAATCATGGATGACCCTTTTATCAACTCTATTGAGAAATACTTGGCAGTTGAAAAAGAAATTGATTCACCTTATCTCTTTGTCTATCCTGATACAGGCAATGTGTCTGCCTGGCATAATGATTTGTGGAGTGAATTTTACAATGGCCACAAATCCATTGCAGCCCTCCACTTGAAAGATACTTATGCTGTCACAGAAACCTCAAAAGGGCAATTCCGTGATGTGCCATTTGGTCAAGGTTGTGTGGACTGGGAAGAGATGTTTGCGGTCATCAAGAAAACCAACTACAATGGGCCATTCTTGATTGAAATGTGGTCAGAAAATTGTGAAACGGTAGAGGAAACAAAAGCTGCTATCAAAGAAGCACAGGATTTTCTTTACCCACTCATTGAAAAAGCGGGGTTGACGTAATATGGTAAAAAATTTACAAGAAATGCGAGAACGTGTCTGTGCGGCCAATAAATCTTTACCAGAACATGGCCTTGTCAAATTTACTTGGGGCAATGTCTCCGAAGTTTGCCGTGAGTTAGAGCGTATCGTCATCAAGCCTTCTGGTGTGGACTACGAGCTTTTGACACCAGAAAACATGGTTGTTACAGACCTTGATGGGAATGTGGTCGAAGGTGATTTGAACCCTTCTTCAGATTTACCAACTCATGTGGAGCTCTATAAAGCTTGGCCAGAAGTGGGGGGTATTGTCCACACTCACTCCACAGAAGCTGTCGGTTGGGCACAGGCAGGTCGTGACATTCCGTTTTATGGAACTACGCATGCTGACTACTTCTATGGCCCAGTTCCGTGCGCTCGTTCATTAACGAAAGAAGAAGTTGATGGGGCCTATGAACAAGAAACTGGTAGCGTGATTTTGGAAGAATTTAGTAAGCGAGGCTTAGATCCTATGGCGGTGCCAGGTATTGTCGTCCGTAACCACGGCCCATTCACTTGGGGGAAAACGCCGGAGCAAGCTGTTTACCACTCTGTTGTCTTAGAAGAGGTGGCTAAAATGAATCGCTTGACTGAGCAAATCAATCCCCGCGTAGAGCCTGCACCAACATACATTATGGATAAACATTATTTGCGTAAACATGGGCCAAATGCTTATTATGGACAAAAAGGCGATGAGCACTAAGAATAAGCGTGAGTTTTAACCTTAAGGTATTGGTCTACTTTAGGATATATTGACAGTAAAAAAAGGCTGTGGACAGGAGTCCCAGCCTCATTTTGCTCGGTATCGCTACTTTAAAAAATGACGACTTCACCTCGCTATGGAAGAGTTTTCTTAGCGATGATTGGTTAGAAATAGGGTTTCTAATAAAAGCCACACACTTGCCCTGCTAACAAGATTCTTTACAGGAGATAGCTGTCAAGCTGTCCAAATCATGATAAAATAGACAAAGACAGATTTTTAGAGAGGAGGTTTGTAACAATGATGATTTTGGATAAAAAGAGTTATGATTTGCTCTCATACTTACTTAAACTTGAAGTACCTGAAACAGTCATGGCGATTTCACACGCCCTAAATCAATCACGGCGTAAAGTCTATTATCAGCTTGAAAAGATTAATGAGGCTTTACCAAGAGAAGTTGAGCAAATCACATCTTATCCAAGGATTGGTATTCTCTTAAATGACGAGCAAAAGGCTGCCTGCCGTTTGCTATTAGAAGACGTGACTGATTACAACTACGTCATGAAAAGTGATGAACGCAGGCGTCTATCATCGGTGTATATTGCAGTATCTACTGAACGAGTGACCATCGATAAGCTCATGCAAATCAATGATGTGTCCCGTAATACTATATTGAATGATTTGACCGAACTTCGGGAAGAATTGGAGGATAAGCAGTACAAGATTCAATTGCATGTGACTAAAGCGAGAGGTTATTATTTTGATTGTCATCCTATGGTTTTAATTCAATACCTTTACAAACTATTGGTGGATGTTTATCAAGGAGGAAATGGTAGTTTTATTGACGTGTTTAATCGGAAGTTGTCAGAAATACAGGGGCTTTCCGTTTATTTTTCAAAAGATATTCTAGCATATTTTCACGAGTACCTCCTTTTATCTCAGGCTAGTCTAGGAAAGACAATTAATACTCAAGATAGTCAATTTATGTTGCAAATCTTACCTTTCATGCTCTTAAGTTATCGTAACATGCGGCTTGATTCAGATATTAAAAGTGCTCTTAAAAAGGATTTTAACCTTATCTGGAAGCGTAAAGAATACCAGATTGCTAAGGAATTAGCTGGGGAACTCTATAGGAATTTTAAGTTTCACTTGGACGATATTGAAGTGGGAATGGTAGCCATGCTCATGCTGTCTTTCCGAAAAGATCAGGATCGCCACGTAGAAAGTCAAGATTATGATGAGATGCGAGCGACGATTAGTCATTTTATTGACCAGTTGGAGAAACGCTACCAGTTGCATTTCACCCATAGGCAGGATTTGTTAAAGCAGTTAACCACTCACTGTAAGGCACTTGTTTACCGCAAAGCTTATGGTATTTTCTCGGTTAATCCGCTGACAGACCACATCAAAGAAAAATACGAAGAATTATTTGCCATGGCGCAGTCCTGTGCCACCATTTTCGAAAAGGATTGGGATATTCATCTGACCGATGATGACGTGGCCTATCTAACTATCCATCTCGGAGGAGAGTTGCGGCATAATACTCCTGATCAAGACAAAACCAAGTTGGTTATCGTGTCAGACGACGGGATTGGGATTCAAAAGCTCTTGCTCAAACAGTGCCAACGGTATTTGGCCAATGGTCAGATTGAAGCGGTCTTTACCACAGAGCAGTACCAGAGCGTCTATGACCTCTTATCAGTAGATATGATTGTTGCCACAACAGATATTTTGGAAACCAAAGTGCCTATCTTAATTGTCAATCCGGTTTTAAGTGATGATGATATTATTAGGCTGATTCGTTTCTCTAAACAGGGGCGTTTGACAGAGCACTCACGTTTTTCTACAGAACTGGCTAAGGCAATCGAGGCAGTTGTCAAAGACGAGTCCGATTGCTATGCGCTGACTTCTAAAATTGAGAAACTCATTCACCGAGAATTGTTGTGAGTGTCTACATATCAAAAAAGGTACCTCAGTTTTTCTATGACGTAGAAAAAACATAACTGAGGTTTTTAGTATGTTCTGAGAAAATATCTCCCCTTGTTTTTAGGGCAATTTTTGCTTTTGTTCTCATCATCTCAGGAAGGCAAAACATCACATTAAAGGCATTTTTCTAGCTTAGTTAGGGTTGAATCCAGTCCATTTTTGAACACACAACTGTGTGAGACTTGGTCTTTTTATCAGTGGTAAGAAAGTCTATACTTAACTTATAGAAAAGAAGAACACTCTTGGAGGAAATCTAATGGCTAAAGTACAAGATATTACACGTGAATCATGGATTCTTAGCACATTCCCAGAATGGGGAACGTGGTTAAACGAAGAAATCGAAGAAGAAGTGGTGCCAGACGGCAATTTTGCCATGTGGTGGCTAGGAAACTGCGGTGTCTGGATCAAAACCCCGGGCGGTGCTAATATTGTCATGGACTTGTGGTCTGCGCGTGGTAAATCAACTAAAAAAGTGAAAGACATGGTGCGCGGCCATCAAATGGCTAATATGGCAGGTGTGCGTAAATTGCAACCAAACCTTAGAGCACAGCCAATGGTCATTGACCCATTCATGATTAACGAATTGGACTACTATTTGGTTTCTCACTACCATAGTGACCATATTGATATCAATACTGCGGCAGCCATTATCAACAATCCAAAACTTGACCACGTTAAATTTGTAGGTCCATACGAATGCGGCGAAATTTGGAAAAAATGGGGTGTGCCTGAAGACCGTATCATGATCTTGAAACCAGGTGATAGCTTTGAGTTTAAAGACATGAAAGTGACAGCTGTGGAATCTTTTGACCGCACTTGCTTGGTGACTCTTCCTGTCGAAGGAGCAGACGCACAAGGTGGTGAATTGGCAGGTTTAGCGGTGACGGATGACGAAATGGCACGTAAAGCTGTTAACTACATTTTTGAAACACCTGGTGGAACCATTTATCATGGTGCTGATTCTCACTTCTCCAACTACTTTGCTAAACATGGTCGTGACTACAAGATTGACGTTGCCTTGAACAACTATGGGGAAAACCCAATTGGTATTCAAGATAAGATGACTTCGATTGATTTGCTTCGTATGGCAGAAAATCTCCATGCCAAAGTCATTATTCCAGTTCATTATGACATCTGGTCAAACTTTATGGCATCAACAGATGAAATTCTTGAATTGTGGAAAATGCGCAAAGAACGTCTTCAATACGATTTCCATCCATTTATCTGGGAAGTTGGTGGTAAATACACTTATCCACAAGACCAAGACCGCATCGAATACCATCACCCACGTGGTTTTGATGATTGCTTCTTAGAAGACTCAAATATCCAATTCAAAGCTCTTCTTTAATACCCATCGACTCATCCAAGCTAGAGGTAGCTCACAAAGCCAGTTGGTTTTGTGGACCTGCTCACTTGGGTGAGCTTTTTGATGCTTAAAATGGTGAGTGAGTAGCTATTACTATTCAATCAGTCTCTAGAAAAGGCAAATGCCAAGGTTTGTGTTACAATAAAGGCAGATAGGAGTGGTTAAAAAGAGCCATGAGCTTGAGGAGAATCATTGAGAAGCAGCCACAAGGAAGGGAGTCTAAAGATGAAAGATGCGTTACTGATTGTTAATCCAGCTTCAGGTGGGGAAAAGGCCAAAGTATACGAAACGAAGATGCAGCAAAAATTGTCTGACCATTTCGATAAGGTCACTGTCAAGCATACCAAAGAAGCTGGAGATGCCAAGGCTTTTGCGCGAGAAGCAACAGATGATGGTTACCATAGTGTCTTTGCGATGGGTGGAGACGGCACTGTTAATGAAGCTATCAACGGGATATCGGGGCAGTCTCATCGTCCACGTTTTGGCTTTTTGCCTTTGGGGACAGTCAATGACTTAGCCCGTGCCTTGGATATTCCTTTGGATCCTGATCAAGCAATTGACAGTCTTGATTTGGACCATCCTAAAGCTATTGACGTTGGCCAGGTTAATGATGCTTATTTTATGAACATTATTGCTATTGGCAATATTCCTGAGTCCATTAACAATGTGGACGATAAGGCAAAAACAGCTTTAGGACCTCTTGCCTACTTTTTATCAGGCCTCAAACAAGTTGTGACCAATACCAGTTACACTTTTCAACTGACTCGCGATGGGAAAGAAGAGCAGTTAAAAAGTTCCCTCATTCTGGTTGGATTGACCAATTCCATTGGAGGATTTGATCAACTGACAGCAAATGCGAAAGTAGATGACGGTTACCTTCATCTGGTTTATATCAAGGACAAAACTTTTTTTGACACATTAGCAGCCTTACCAAGCCTATTTTCAGCTGAGACCAAAGGCAGTGACCAATTGGGTTATGAACGGGTCAAGGAAGTTAATATTGCACTGGAAGATGCTAGTCTTAAAAGTAATGTCGATGGGGATGAAGGCGATGACTTGCCTCTAAGCATTAAAGTACTTCCAAGCCATATAGAGGTTTACACTAGTCGTAAATCAGAGACAACAGATACGGAATAACATTTTACGGATTATCCTAAAAAACCTTAGTTTTCACACGACTGTTTGTTGCCATTTTAGAGTGAGTGACCACCTTTTTTAAGGTGGCTTTTTGTTTCAAAGTGACCCTAAAAGTGCCAATTTAAGGGGAAAATAGCGCAGAATTCACTATCCAGTCAAAAAAATATCATCTTAAAAAAATGCAGTGATAACAAGCTTAGAAACGGTTACAGGATTGATCAATAGTTCTAAAATCAGGACCTTGTCCTTGACATAAAGTGACCACACATGATAACATAGTTATGTTCTGTTTCGGCAGATTCTTTTTTTAAGCAAAAAAGTGACCATATAACTACAAAAAGAGTAGGGCTACTTTTAATATTTTGGTGACTGTTAGGTTGTAGCATGCCAAAATCATACCTAGACATAATTTATCATTTAGGAGAGGAATAAATGGATACTATTTTAGAAGTCAAACATTTGAGTAAAATTTTTGGCAAACGGCAAAAGGCTGCGCTTGAAATGGTCAAGGCTGGCAAAAGTAAAAATGAGATTTTCAAGAAAACAGGTGCAACTGTAGGTGTCTATGATGCTAGCTTTGAGGTTAAAGAAGGTGAAATCTTCGTTATTATGGGGCTATCAGGAAGCGGGAAATCCACTCTTGTTCGTATGTTGAACCGTTTGATTGAACCATCAACCGGATCGATCTTACTTGGGGGTAAAGACATTTCAACCATGTCTGCAGAGCAACTGCGTGAAGTTCGCCGTCATGACATTAACATGGTTTTCCAAAGCTTTGCCCTATTTCCGCATAAAACCATTTTGGAAAATACTGAATTTGGTTTGGAATTGCGTGGCGTTCCAAAAGAAAAGCGACAGGAATTAGCTGAAAGAGCCCTTGATAATTCTGGTCTTCTGGATTTCAAGGACCAGTACCCTGACCAACTTTCTGGTGGGATGCAACAACGTGTTGGTTTAGCGCGTGCCTTGGCAAATAGTCCTAAAATCCTATTAATGGATGAGGCCTTTTCAGCCCTTGACCCCTTAATCCGTCGTGAAATGCAAGATGAATTGCTTGATCTGCAAGACAGTATGAAACAAACCATCATCTTTATTAGTCACGACTTGAATGAAGCTTTGCGGATTGGTGACCGAATCGCCTTGATGAAAGATGGTCAAATCATGCAAATTGGAACGGGAGAAGAAATCTTGACTAACCCAGCCAACGATTTTGTTCGTGAATTCGTTGAAGACGTGGACCGTTCTAAAGTCTTGACAGCACAAAATATTATGATTAAACCGCTAACGACAACCATTGAATTGGACGGGCCTCAAGTTGCCTTGAACCGTATGCATAATGAAGAGGTGTCTATGTTGATGGCGACGAATCGCCGCCGCCAATTAGTGGGTAGCTTAACAGCTGATGCAGCTATTGAAGCCCGCAAAAAAGGGTTACCGTTATCAGAAGTCATCGACCGTGACGTTAGAACGGTTTCAAAAGACACCGTTATCACAGATATTATGCCACTGATTTATGACTCTTCTGCACCGATTGCAGTGACAGATGACAATAACCGTCTGTTAGGGGTTGTAATCCGAGGACGTGTGATTGAAGCTTTAGCTAACATCCCAGATGAAGACCTTAACTAGAATGGAGTGATTGCATTTTGGAAACGATATTACAAACGAAATTACCAGTGGCTCAACTGGTTGAACAATTAACGGAATGGATAACCAAAACCTTCTCAGGACTTTTTGATGTCCTACAAGCTGTGGGAAGCTTCTTGATGGACTGGATGACCAAGACTCTCTTGTTTATTCATCCCCTTTTCTTTATCGTCTTGGTAACAGCGGCTATGTTTTTCCTTGCTAAGAAAAAATGGCCCCTACCAACCTTTACTTTCCTAGGCTTGCTCTTTATCTATAACCAAGGTCTCTGGGAACAATTAATTAATACCTTTACCTTGGTCTTGGTTGCCAGTTTGATTTCAGTTCTGATTGGTATTCCACTAGGGATTTGGATGGCTAAAAATGCCACGGTCCGCCAAGTGGTTAATCCTATCTTGGACTTTATGCAAACCATGCCAGCCTTTGTTTACTTGATTCCAGCCGTTGCCTTCTTTGGTATTGGTATGGTTCCGGGTGTGTTTGCCTCAGTCATCTTTGCCTTACCACCAACGGTTCGTTTTACAAACTTGGCCATTCGTGACATTCCAACAGAATTGATTGAAGCCTCAGATGCCTTTGGGTCAACGGGGAAACAAAAGCTCTTCAAGGTAGAATTGCCTTTGGCTAAAAATACCATCATGGCGGGTGTCAACCAGACCATGATGCTAGCCCTCTCCATGGTTGTCACAGGATCCATGATCGGTGCGCCTGGTTTAGGACGTGAAGTCTTATCAGCTCTTCAGCACGCTGATATTGGTAGTGGATTTGTCAGTGGTCTTGCCTTGGTTATCTTGGCTATTGTTCTTGACCGTATGACACAGCTTTTCAACAGTAAACCGCAAGAAAAAGCTAAAGCTGGCAAAACCAATAAATGGATTGCTCTATCAGCGCTTGCTGTCTTTTTGATAGCTGCTTTAGGACGTGGTATTATGGCCATGACTTCTGGTATGGCAGAAAAAGGTGAAAATGTTAACATTGCCTACGTGCAATGGGATTCTGAAGTTGCCTCAACTAACGTGATTGCAGAAGTTTTGAAAAAAGAAGGTTACCATGTAACCTTGACACCGCTTGACAATGCCGTTATGTGGCAAACCATTGCAAATGGGAATGCCGACTTTTCAACCAGTGCTTGGTTGCCTGTTACCCATGGCCAACAATATCAGAAATACAAGTCAAAATTAGATGATTTAGGACCTAATTTAAAAGGGACCAAACTTGGTTTAGCTGTTCCAAAATACATGACAGATGTTAACAGTATTGGGGATTTAACTAGTCAAGCCAATCAAAAAATCACAGGAATTGAGCCAGGTGCAGGAATCATGACAGCTGCAAAAAATGCCCTTAAGGACTATGATAATCTATCAAGCTGGGAATTAGTTGCGGCATCAACAGGAGCCATGACGACTTCCTTAGACCAAGCCATCAAGAAAAAAGATCCTATTGTCGTGACAGCTTGGTCACCACACTGGATGTTTGCTAAATATGACTTGAAGTATCTTAAAGATCCTAAAGAAACTTTTGGCTCTGCTGAGAACATCAATACCATTGCCCGTAAAGGCTTGAAAAAAGACCTTCCAAATGTCTACAAAATCATTGATAAGTTCCACTGGACCAAAAAAGATATGGAAGCAGTCATGCTTGACATCAACAAGGGCATGACTCCAGAAGCTGCCGCTAAAAAATGGGTAGAGGCAAACAAATCTAAGGTATCAAGTTGGACCAAATAAGCTAACTTTAGGAAATGCTTATCATAACACATCATCATAGAAGTCTAGGAGAGCTCCTAGGCTTTTTTCAGTTTGGGGCTCACTTATGGGTAAAAGTAAAGGCTTGAAAGAGCAAAGCCTGCACCACTGTGTTATAATAAGGCTATGGAAAACAAGAATAAATTACTGTTAATTGATGGGTCATCAGTTGCCTTTCGTGCCTTTTTTGCCCTCTACAATCAAATCGACCGTTTTAGAAATCATAGCGGTCTTCATACCAATGCCATTTATGGCTTTCATTTGATGTTAGACCACATGATGAAGCGAGTCCAGCCCACACATGTGCTGGTGGCTTTTGATGCGGGCAAAACCACCTTCCGGACAGAAATGTATGCAGACTACAAGGCTGGTCGCGCTAAGACGCCAGAGGAGTTTCGTGAGCAATTTCCTTATATTCGTGAGATGTTGACAGCCCTTGGTATTGCTTATTATGAGTTGGAACATTACGAAGCCGATGATATTATTGGGACGCTGGATAAAATGGCGGAGCGCACAGAAGTGCCTTTCGATGTGACCATTGTCAGCGGAGACAAGGATTTGATTCAATTGGCTGACGAAAATACCGTGGTTGAAATCTCTAAAAAAGGTGTTGCCGAATTTGAAGAATTCACGCCGGCTTACCTCATGGAAAAAATGGGCTTGACGCCAAACCAGTTTATTGACCTCAAAGCCTTGATGGGGGATAAATCGGATAACATTCCAGGAGTTACCAAAATCGGTGAAAAAACTGGTCTCAAGCTCCTTCACGAATTTGGTAGTTTAGAAGGTATCTACGAGCACGTTGAAGGTTTCAAAGCTTCCAAAATGAAAGAAAACTTGCTCAATGACCGTGACCAAGCTTTTCTGTCTAAAACCTTAGCAACCATTAATACAACATCTCCTATCACAATTGGCTTAGATGATATTATCTACAATGGTCCTGATGTTGCTAGTCTGTCTAAGTTTTACGACGAAATGGATTTTGTCCAACTGAAAAAAGATTTGGCGAGTCAGATGCCTCAAGAAGCTATCGCAGCTGTTTCTTACCAAGAAGTTACTTCTCTCTCTGCTGATCTTTTTAGCGATGAGGACATCTTCTACTTTGAAGTGCTTCGGGACAATTATCATCGTGAGGACATCATTGGCTTTGCATGGGGACATGGAGAGCAGATTTATGCGTCAACTGACCTCAGCTTGTTATCAACTGACCTTTTCAAAAAGGTCTTTGAAAAACCTATTGCCACCTATGACTTTAAGCGTAGTAAGGTCCTGTTGAGTCACTTAGGACTTGATTTAGTGGCACCTAGCTATGATGCCAGATTGGCTAATTACCTTCTCTCAAATGTGGAAGACAATGAGCTCACTACTATTGCAAGGCTTTTCACCGACATTTCCCTAGAAGCAGATGACAGCATTTATGGCAAGGGTGTCAAAAGAGCTGTTCCTGAAAAAGAGCTTCTGCTTGGGCATTTAGCCCGTAAAGTCAAGGTTCTTTTGGATAGTAGAGCGCCTATGGTGGAGAAACTAGCTGACCATGATCAAATTGCTCTTTACCATGAAATTGAGCTACCGTTAGCGAACATTCTTGCTAAAATGGAGATTGAAGGGATCAAGGTTAATAGAGCTACTCTGCAAGACATGGCGGAGCAAAATAAGGCCATTATTGAAGCCCTCACCCAAGAGATTTACGATATGGCTGGTCAAGAATTTAACATTAATTCACCTAAACAGCTGGGCAGTATCTTATTTGAGAAGATGCAGTTACCTCTTGAGATGACTAAGAAAACCAAGACAGGTTATTCTACAGCAGTGGATGTTTTGGAACGTCTAGCGCCGATTGCTCCAATTGTGGCTAAAATTTTGGACTATCGCCAAATTACCAAATTACAGTCTACTTATGTGATTGGTTTGCAGGATTATATTCTGGCTGATGGCAAGATTCATACCCGCTACGTGCAGGACCTCACCCAGACAGGTCGTTTGTCTAGTGTTGACCCTAACCTTCAAAACATTCCTGTCCGTTTGGAACAGGGGCGTTTGATTCGCAAGGCCTTTACCCCATCTCAAGAAGATGCCGTCTTGTTGAGTTCAGATTATTCACAGATTGAACTGCGTTTACTGGCACATATTTCAGGGGATGAGCATTTGATTGCTGCCTTTAACGAAGGGGCAGACATCCATACCTCAACGGCTATGCGTGTCTTTGGCATTGAGAAAGCAGAAGATGTTACTGCCAATGACCGCCGCAATGCCAAGGCTGTTAACTTTGGAATTGTGTATGGGATTTCTGATTTTGGTTTGTCAAATAACCTTGGCATCACTCGGAAACAGGCCAAGTCTTACATTGATACTTACTTTGAACGTTATCCTGGCATCAAAGCCTATATGGAAAATGTGGTTCGTGAGGCTAAAGACAAGGGCTATGTGGAGACCCTCTTTAAGCGTCGTCGTGAATTACCGGACATCAATTCTCGCAATTTCAACGTACGTTCCTTTGCAGAGCGTACTGCCATCAATTCGCCGATTCAAGGAAGCGCAGCTGATATTCTAAAAATTGCTATGATTGACCTGGACAACGCCTTGCAAGCAGGTGGTTTCAAAGCTAAAATGCTCCTTCAAGTGCACGATGAAATTGTTTTGGAAGTGCCAAACACTGAGTTGGCTGCTGTTAAAAAGTTAGTCAAAGAGACCATGGAAGTCGCTGTTGACTTGGCAGTTCCTCTACGCGCAGATGAAAATGCAGGCCAGAGCTGGTACGAAGCCAAGTAGCTCTCTTCATGAAGTTTCTCATTTTTATAAGATATGTTATAATAACATGAAAATAGAAACTGTAAGGGGAACTAATGAACGGTTTTGAGCTCTTGTTACGAATGATTTTAAAATTGGCTGGTGTCATGTTTTTGATTGCCTTAGCCTTTATCTTGGTCTTTGTGGCTTGTTACTATGTTCTCTTTTAAAGAGGTGAGGAGTAGAAAATGACCTACCGATTTCAAAATCCTTCAGATGATATCTTAAGAACTTATCTAGAATCTGCTAAGACCATTGCTATTGTCGGCCTTTCTGACCGACAAGATACGGCTGCTTATCAGGTTGCCAAGTTTATGCAAGCTATGGACTATCAGATTGTTCCTGTTAATTCCAAGTTGGCAGGACAGACGATTTTAGGAGAGTTAGTCTATGCAACAATCAAAGCTATTCCTTTTGAGGTTGACATTGTAGATGTCTTTCGCAGAAGTGAGTTTTTACCAGAAGTTGCCAGAGACTTTTTGGAGAGTCAAGCCAAAGTATTTTGGGCACAGTTAGGCCTTGAAAATCAAGAAGCGGAAATGATTTTACGATCTGCGGGCAAGCAGGCGATTGTCATGAATCGCTGCCTCAAGGTTGACTACTTAGACTTAATCATCAAACAAGGATAGATCTTTAGTCGTTGAAATCCTTATCTTGTGATATAATAAAGAAAAAATGATAGGAGTTAGCAGCTTATGGACATTCATTCACATCAGCAAGCCCTAGATGCCTATGAAAATGTCCTAGAGCATCTACGGCAAAAACATATTCGGATTACGGAAACGCGTAAAGCCATTATTTCTTACATGATTCAGTCAACAGAGCACCCTAGTGCCGATAAGATTTACCGTGACTTACAGCCTAAATTCCCTAACATGAGTCTAGCGACGGTTTATAATAACTTGAAAGTCTTAGTGGATGAAGGATTTGTAGCAGAATTAAAGATTAGCAATGATTTAACCACTTATTATGACTTTATGGGACATCAACATGTCAATGTGGTATGCGAAGTTTGTGGCAAAATCGCTGACTTTATGGACGTAGATGTCATGGACATTGCCAAAGAGGCTCACCAGCAGACGGGGTATAAGGTGACACGTATCCCTGTTATCGCTTATGGTGTTTGTCCAGAGTGTCAGGCCAAAGGCAAATCCGACTTCTAATGTTAACATCACGGGAGAAGTGGTCCTGAACCTCTCTACTAATGAAAATATCGTAAAATCCTCCAGTGTTCAACAGAGTGCTGGAAGATTTTTATCAGTATCAGAAAAGGAAGTGAAGCATTAGTCGTGTGAGTCGTCACACATGACAGGTTTAGTTTGATGATTTGACAGTTTAGGAATTCGGAGATGTTCCCCTTCAAAAGGTTCGTCACTTTCATCAAAGCGTTGTTTTAGTTGGTTATAAAAAATAACATTGACCGTTGTGAAGTAAGGCAAGAGGTAAATGTTTAGCAAACCCAGTGTCAAGATGTTGAGCAGGAACCAACCGATAAAGCTGAGTTGTAATAAGAAGAGTTTCCATTTATACCCCTTAATCATTGCAACGCTAATTTCGATAGTATCAACCGTACCCAAGTAGGTTCCTTCTTTCACCTTGTCGTAAAGGATATATTCTGCCAAACTATAGGCGTAGTAGCGGTTGAGGTAGATTCCAAATCCGACTACAGCTAAGATGGCCCCAAACACTAAAAAGATCAGGGAAATAGCCACACCTGTACCTGATTTGGCATTCATCAAAAAGGCTGATAAACCTAGGATGAAGATGAAAAGTCCAAGGAACCAAATCAAGGACCAAACGAGGAAGAATAACCATTTCATGATAAATAGCACCACCAACTTACCAAAGTATTCTCCTGAAAAAGCCGTTGTTGATTCGTTGAAAGTCACTTCTCGACGGTAATGCCTAACAACATCAATCATGGTAAAGGCGGCTGATAACGTAAAAAGGGTAATGATGAGGGCAATAAGTAAAGGGAAGTAGTTGGCCACTAAGGATATTTTGATGCCTGTAGCCATGACATAGCCTTGATGGACCTCAATACCAAAGTGAAAAATAGTGAGAATGGTTGGTATTAAAAATAGTACATATTTACCAGAAAGATTTGCTAGGGTCGTCTTTGCCTGGCGTTTTATTTCTTTAATTGACATAATAAACTCCTTTGCCATATTATACCATAAATAGAGAAGCTAGAAAGTTGATAATGAGGGTAATTCTGCTGTCTAGGAAGGCATGACAAGTTTGCAATTTTTTGATAAAATGATAGGCGCTGGAACAACATGTCATCTTGAAGCCCTTCATTATGATGGAAACTCAGGCAGATCAAAAAAGCTCAAGACTGTTTATCTTGATAGCAAGGAAGAAAGCACATGACAGATTATCCGATTAAGTATCGCCTTATCAAAAAAGAAAAGCATACGGGTGCACGCTTGGGAGAAATTATCACCCCTCACGGGACTTTCCCAACCCCTATGTTTATGCCGGTAGGAACTCAGGCTACTGTTAAAACACAGTCTCCAGAAGAGTTAAAAGCTATTGGGTCAGGGATTATTTTATCAAACACTTATCACCTCTGGTTGCGTCCAGGAGATGATTTGATTGCTCGCGCAGGTGGTCTGCACAAGTTTATGAATTGGGATCAACCAATCTTAACCGATTCGGGCGGTTTTCAAGTTTACTCTTTAGCTGATTCACGAAACATCACTGAAGAAGGGGTTACCTTTAAAAATCACTTGAATGGCTCAAAAATGTTTCTATCACCCGAAAAAGCCATCTCTATCCAAAACAATCTTGGTTCTGACATCATGATGAGTTTTGACGAGTGCCCACAATTTTACCAACCTTATGATTACGTGAAAAAATCCATTGAACGTACTAGTCGTTGGGCAGAACGTGGCTTAAAAGCCCATCGTCGTCCTCATGACCAGGGGTTGTTTGGAATTGTTCAAGGAGCTGGATTTGAGGACCTTCGTCGTCAGTCAGCGGCAGATTTGGTAGCTATGGATTTTCCAGGTTATTCTATTGGAGGCTTGGCCGTTGGAGAAACGCATGAAGAAATGAATGCTGTGCTTGATTTCACAACCCCACTCTTACCAGAAAACAAACCACGTTACTTGATGGGGGTAGGGGCACCAGATAGCTTGATTGATGGTGTGATCCGCGGTGTGGATATGTTTGACTGTGTGCTCCCAACAAGGATTGCCCGTAATGGAACTTGTATGACTAGTGAGGGACGCCTCGTGGTGAAAAATGCAAAATTCGCAGAAGACTTTACCCCACTAGACCATGATTGTGATTGCTACACGTGTCAAAACTATAGCCGTGCCTACATTCGTCACTTACTAAAAGCGGACGAAACTTTTGGTATTCGTTTGACAAGCTACCACAACCTTTATTTCTTGGTTAACTTGATGAAAAAAGTCCGTCAGGCTATTATGGACGATAACTTACTTGAATTCCGCCAAGATTTCCTAGAACGGTATGGTTATAACAAATCTAACCGTAATTTCTAGTTAGATATGATGAAATCCTGAAACGGATGGCGACTTATCGTCTCTGGCTTCAGGATTTTTTGTGTAGACAAGTAGGTACTGTGCGATGCTCAGAGCTAAAATTTGTTTTTTCCTTGTTCTTTTTCAGAAAATAGTTACCCTTTTTGAAAAATGGAGTTGACAAAGGGTAAGCTTTTGATTAAACTCTTACAAGAGGATGAGATATGACGGACTGTTTTGGAATTGACCTTGACCAAGAGTATCGATGCCTGCACTATCACACAACTCTTGATATTGTTAGCCTCAAATGTACTTTTTGTCAGACTTATTATGCTTCTTACCATTGCCATGACCAGTTAACAGAGCATGCCTTTGTGCCAACAGGGTCTGCTGAAATGTTTCCTGTGATTTGTGGCCACTGTCGAAAGCTCTTGAGTCAAGCTGAGTATGCGTGTGGTCATTGTCCCTATTGTCAAAGTCCCTTTAATCCGGCCTGTCATCGACACAAGGATATCTATTTTTTAAAGGAGTCGTAACTGATGTTTACAACCAAGGAACTTGTTAAGGTGGCTATGATGACCACTTTGATCATTATTTTAGGTTTTATTCCTGCTATCCCGCTAGGCTTTATCCCAGTCCCTATTGTTTTACAAAACTTAGGCATCATGTTGGCTGGATTGATGTTGGGTGGTAAAAAAGGAACCCTATCTGTTTTCTTATTCTTAGTGATTGGGCTTTTCTTACCAGTTTTTTCAGGATCACGAACAACTATTCCAGTCTTGATGGGACCATCAGCTGGGTATGTTATTGCCTACCTTTTTGTCCCAATTGCCTTTTCATTACTTTACCGTAACTGGTTCTCAAAGAACACACCACTTGCTTTCTTAGCCTTATTCATTTCAGGAGTCTTGCTAGTGGATGTGATGGGAGCGATTTGGTTGGCAGCTTACACAGGGATGCCGTTGATGACTTCTCTTTTATCAAACTTGGTCTTTATTCCAGGGGATACCATCAAAGCAATTATTGCAACGATTATTGCTGTTAAATACAAAGACAGTTTCTTGAATACAAAACAGTAATCTAATCATCAAATAGTTAAGTTGTGTTGAACAGGTCTTGGCGGATTTATCTGCTAGGACCTGTTTTTGGTGGGTCTCAGTCCTTTTTAACACTAATTTTTGTTATAATAGTAGGAAAGCAAGAAAGAAGGGTTTGAGATGAAATTAACCACTTTAGGCTCTTGGGGAGCTTATCCCTATCAAGAGGCAGGAACAACGTCTTATTTGCTGACAGGACATGACGGCTTTCAATTACTGATGGATGCTGGTAGTCGAGCGCTCAATGAGCTGGAGAAAGAAATCAGTCCTCTCGATTTGGATGCAGTGATTATTAGCCACTACCATCCTGATCACGTAGCCGACTTAGGAGTATTGCGACATTATTTTCAACTTTACCCTAAACACTTGTGGGAACCAAAGGTACTACCTATTTATGGGCATGATGAGGACCGACACGAATTTGCTAAGTTAAGCATTCCTGATGTTTCCGAAGGAAAAGCTTATGATGTCACTGGAGTTGAACGGATTGGTCCTTTTGACATTACCTTTCTTAAAACGGTTCATCCAGTTGTATGCTATGCCTTTCGAATTGTAGAGAGAGCGACTGGTCAGGTACTTGTCTTTACTGGAGATAGTGGTTATTTTGAAGGATTGGCAGACTTTGCAAAAGAAGCAGACCTTTTCTTAGCAGATGTTTACTTATACGAAGGCAATGAAAATCATATGGCACATTTGACCAGTAAGGAAGCAGGACTAATGGCTAGCCAGGCAGGTGTTAAGAAGCTTGTCTTGACCCACATGCCACCGGTTCCTCCAGAAGGTATTGATCCTGACAATCACTTGGAAGTGTTAAGGCAAGAAACACAAGTGTACGCAGGAAGTATTCCTGTTGAATTGGCATTCCCTCACAAGTCGTGGGATTTGGGGAGTTTTTCCTAATGTTGTATAGTTTAGACGAACAAACTTATTTCATGCAAGAGGCTTTAAAAGAAGCCGAAAAATCCTTGCAGAAAGCTGAAATCCCTATTGGCTGTGTCATTGTCAAGGATGGTGAGATTATTGGTCGTGGGCACAATGCGCGTGAAGAGAGTAACCAAGCCATTATGCATGCCGAAATGATGGCTATTAACGAGGCGAACGCTCATGAAGGAAACTGGCGATTATTGGACACCACGATGTTTGTGACCATCGAGCCGTGTGTGATGTGTAGTGGTGCTATTGGGCTAGCAAGAATTCCCCATGTCATCTATGGGGCCAGCAATCAAAAATTTGGTGGGACAGACAGCCTTTACCAGATTTTGACAGATGAGCGCTTGAACCACCGCGTGCAAGTGGAGCGTGGACTGCTAGCAGAAGACTGTGCTAACATCATGCAAACCTTCTTTAGACAAGGACGTGAACGTCAAAAAGAAGCTAAGCGTCTAGCTAAAGAGCAAGAAGCACTGCTTGCTAATGACGAAACCTAATCAAGAAAAAGAGACTTAGAAGGATAACTAAGTCTCTTTTTGGGCGGATAGATGTGTTTAAGATAGAAAGGGGCAGTAACTGTCCTGTGGTTCTTAGTCATCTAAGTACGATTGGTAAAGGTAATACTCAAGGTTTCTGCTAAGAGTCCATAAGAGAAGCCACTATAATTGTCCCAGTAGTGACTAAACAAGTTGTGGTATCTGGCTTGGTTATCGACGACATCTGCAACCATCTGGTCATAGTCAGCCTGATTGGCAAATTGGAGACTAACCTGTTCTTGTCCTTGTAACAATTGGCCTTCTAGGCTGTTGAGGATGACATTAGTGTCAAAAGTAGTCAGATAACTTTGGTTACGCTTAGCGTAAATGAGGCTATCATCTGTACATACCGGAATCTTCCACACGTTTTTAGAGGTCTCTTTAGCATTGAAGACGATGTCTTTGCTAGCTTGGTGAGATAACGACATGAGTTGATCTGGTAAGCAAAGGAAGCTGTAATTGATGTCAGTTTGTTGCTGTTGAGACAAGTGGTTATCAAAGACTGGATCGCCCCAAGTCGTATCTACTCCGTAGTATTGACCATTAAGCTGGACAGCATTCCAAGCATGAGGAAAGGCTTCCTGCGTTTGGCGAGATGTTCCTGTTCCTCTAATGTAGGCAACGGGAATATTAGCTTTCTGGCAGAGAAATTGAAAAGCTTGGGCGTAACCATTACACACGGATAAATGATCAATAAAGACACTTTTGATATCCTGGTTAGAAGAAATCTGAGTTTGATCACCCGATTGATAAGCTTCAAAAGCGGCTTTGTTGTAATCGGTGTCTTGGATAATCACCTCGTAGAAATACTTCACTTTCTCATAATCATTTTCTGCTGGCATTTTAGCTATAATACTGTCACCGATGGTTTGTAAGGTTTGGTAGGTTTTTTCAACGTCTTTTGGCAGCGGAAAGGTGACAAAGGCATTTTGGTCCGAAAGTTCAAAACGGTAATCCGCCGAAGTAATCCAGTAAAACTCAGGATTATCCATCATAAAAGCATCTACAGTTTTGATGAGGCTTTCTTTAGAAGTAGGTGCTAAACTGATAACTTCACGAAACTGTGAGAGACTGTCATGCAAAGTGAGGTAATTTTCTTGTTCGGGTTTAGACAGTTGTTGAAAATAGTAATGCTGTCCCACTTTTGCGATGGCTTTTTGTCGTTTTTGACCTGTTAAAGTAAGGTTATTTTCTTGGTTAGAAGGTTGACTAATGAGACTACAAGCAGATAAGCCAAGCATCACAAAAGTCATTATTGTTAAGCATTTAATCCTTTTTTTCATAACCAACCCCGTTCTAATCTAATCCCTTTCATTATACCATAGAGAAAGAGCAATTGATTGAAAGTGAAACGTTTTCAAAATAAAATTGTTGTTTTCTGAAAAATGTCCTTTATGAACTTCCTCACTAAAATGAATGAAACAACGAGAAGCCATTAGCAGGAATCAAGAAAAAGTGTGCTAAAGCCTTCAAGAAGCCTTTGCAAATGCATCATAATATGCTATAATAAAAGTGGAGCAACACTTGTGCGTGAAGTGGGTCAGGGGAGGAATCCAGCAGCCCTAAGCGATTGTCAGGTGTGTGCTCTTTTTTTGTTGTTATTAACTAAATAAGGAATCCTATTTAGTCATGCAAGCGATAATTGATAAAAAAATCGTAGCATTGTAGCAGCTTTTTTCTCCTAATATTCATAGCAAGTCCATCTAGGGCTTGCTTTTTTAGTGTTCAAACGATGATAATTTTTATATAATGAGAAGAGGTAACGTGAAGGAGATAGCATGAGAAAGTATTTACAAGTTAGGTTATACGAATTGTCGTATTATGTTGAGATTTTGATTTCCATTATATTATTAGTATCATTGTTGATTTTGACTGGGCATTTAGCCTTGATGTTGACTGGGATTTTCTCAATTAAGAGTGGTTTGGACACCTACCTGCAGAATTTTCTCAACCAGGCGATGAGTATTGCGATTGGGGTCGAGTTGATTAAGATGTTGAGTAAACATACTTCAGGCACCATTATTGAAGTTCTCTTATTTGCCATTGCTCGTCAGATTGTTGTTGCTCATGGCTCGCCTGTAGATTCACTGCTAAGTGTGGTGGCGCTAACCATTTTGTTTGCCACTCGGAAATACCTCTTTACTAGTTTTGATGACACGTCTAATGTGGTTGTCCGAGGTAGCCAAAAGGTTAAGTTAGCAAATGTGCTGGCGCGTGTGACTTTACCAGCTGCTAGTAAAGATGAATTGATGCGTGATTTGATGCTTCGGCACTTAGAAATGGAAGATAAACTCCCATCAATTGGGGCATCGATTGCCTTTGAGGATGTCGCTTTGCGCATTGATCATATGCACGAAGGGGTTATTACCCGTATTGAAATTATCAAATCCCTCAAATAACAAATTAAGCGGCCTTAGGATCGTTTTTTTGATAGACAAGATTAACCAGCCAAAGATAATATTGTGTTATGATTTAATGAAGTAAATGAAAATACCTGGAAAAGAGGTTCGGCGGACGAAGACCTATCGTCATTTTTACGCGCTTATTGGCATACTATGCTTATTTGTGACTGTCTTAGGCTTTATGCTATGGCGTTCTAAACAAGTCACTCCCCCAGCTCAACCGGAAGCTATTCCTGCTAGTCGTTGGGTTAACCAACCACTTCCTGACGTCCAGATTATGACACAAGAGGGGAAAGACGTGTCTCTAAGTGAGTTTAAATGCAAGCCCATGGTTCTGATGGATTGGGCCAGTTGATGTCAGCATTGCCAAAAAGCGATGCCTATCATGAGTAAACTATACCAAACTTACCATGACGACATCACTTTTCTTTTTTTGAATGCGACCGGATCCGCACAAGGTAAAGAAACTAGAGACAGGGCAGCTAACTACCGTCAACAACTGCCTTATGAGATTCCTATTTATTATGATCAGCAGATGGCGGCTGCTAATCAGTTACAAGTAACTGCTGTTCCCACCTATTTTTTCATTGATAAGAAAGGGGTGGTTAAACACGTCACAACTGCAGATATGACGGAAAACGAACTGGAGAGCCAAATTTTAAACCTCTTACCTCAACAGAATAAAGACTCATAACTAGAGTAAGCACTCCTGCTATTTCAGAAAAAATTTCAGAAACTATGAAAACAAAAGGTTATCATCACCTCCATTGTCCTTAGAGGAGCCACGCATAGCTTGTTTTCATAAGGATGAAAGCTTGAAAACCTTTTCAAAAATGATGCTTTTTTCGAGGTCGAAATCCGATAAAAACCATTGAAATATTAGATAGAAAAGGTTATCATACTAGTGGAACCTAAAATTTAAGGGAGTGAAACTCATGTCACATATTACATTTGATTATTCAAAAGTCCTCGAGTCATTTGCGGGACAACATGAAATTGATTTTTTACAAGGCCAAGTCACAGAGGCCGACAAGTTATTGCGTGAAGGAACTGGACCAGGTTCAGATTTCTTGGGCTGGCTTGATCTTCCAGAAAACTATGATAAAAATGAATTTGCACGTATCTTGACTGCTGCTGAAAAAATTAAGTCAGACAGCGAAGTTCTTGTGGTTATCGGTATTGGTGGGTCATACCTTGGTGCCAAAGCTGCTATCGATTTCTTAAACCATCACTTTGCTAACTTACAAACTGCCAAAGAGCGCAAAGCGCCACAAATTCTTTACGCAGGAAACTCTATTTCATCAACTTACTTAGCTGACCTTGTAGAGTACGTTCAAGACAAAGAGTTCTCAGTAAACGTGATTTCTAAGTCAGGAACAACGACTGAGCCAGCGATTGCTTTCCGTGTCTTCAAAGAACTTTTGGTTAAAAAATATGGCCAAGAAGAAGCTAACAAGCGTATTTACGCTACAACAGACAAAGTGAAAGGTGCTGTTAAGGTAGAAGCTGACGCTAACAACTGGGAAACATTTGTGGTGCCAGACAACGTTGGTGGTCGTTTCTCAGTCTTGACTGCTGTTGGTTTGTTGCCAATTGCTGCATCAGGTGCAGACATCACAGTTCTCATGGAAGGTGCAAATGCAGCGCGTAAAGACCTTTCTTCAGACAAAATCTCTGAAAACATTGCTTACCAATACGCTGCTGTTCGTAATGTGCTTTACCGCAAAGGCTACATCACTGAAATCTTGGCTAACTACGAGCCATCTCTTCAATACTTTGGAGAATGGTGGAAACAATTAGCTGGTGAATCAGAAGGAAAAGACCAAAAAGGCATCTACCCAACTTCAGCTAACTTCTCAACAGACTTACACTCACTTGGTCAATTTATCCAAGAAGGTTACCGTAACCTCTTTGAAACAGTTATTCGTGTTGATAAACCTCGTAAAAACGTTATCATTCCTGAATTAGCAGAAGACCTAGATGGACTTGGTTACCTTCAAGGTAAAGACGTTGATTTCGTTAACAAGAAAGCTACGGATGGTGTGCTTCTTGCCCACACAGATGGCGGCGTGCCAAACATGTTTGTTACTCTTCCAGCTCAAGACGAATTTACCCTTGGCTACACTGTTTACTTCTTTGAGCTTGCTATCGCTGTTTCAGGTTACATGAATGCTGTTAACCCATTTGATCAACCAGGTGTTGAAGCTTACAAACGTAACATGTTTGCGCTTCTTGGAAAACCAGGTTTTGAAGAATTATCAGCAGAGCTTAACGCTCGACTCTAATAAACAGATTAATCAAAAAGACTTCCTCAGGGAAGTCTTTTTAAGTGCTCCGGTTTTAGGAGCCTGGATTGTAATAGAGTGAAGTTTCTTACAAACTGTCTTACTCGAGGCCTTGACGTCTGATAGTATGCCTCAGATGGGGCTAATATCGTTGACAAATAAAAATGTTTGATGTAAAGACATATGAGGGTTGGAATCAGTCTGTGTGATTAAGATAGAAAATCAGTAAAGCCCTTATCGAATAAAATACTTTTTTGATGCATGAGTAGGAAGTAAGGGACAAAATAAGTGATAAGAAAGTGATAAAAGAGCTCGAAAGGATTTTTTTAAATCGTCAAAAAGCCCTTAAAGCATTAAAGTCTTTAGAGGAAGGGATTAACAATTAATGTGAAGAAGATAAGAGCTCTTCCAAATGTTTTTGATAATGTTGTTGGTGCAAGGCTAAGATAGTTTTAGTCAAGTCCTCACATTGTTGCTGAATACCATCTAAACTTAAACCAATCAAGCAGGTCTCTTTTGGAAAGACCTTAAGTTCTTTTAGAAAAGGCAGCAAGTTTTGACTGGTAACAACCAAATCAACCGGTTTATCATAATGATAAATGTTTTCAGATAAGATATTGAGCCGTGACAAATCAATCTTGTAAGCAGGAACGGTCGAACTAATAAATCGAGTGATAACATCACCAATCGTTTCCTGACTCTCCACAATAATAATGCTAACGGGGGCTACAGAACTTTCCAAAATTTGCTCGAACAGTAAACACATGAAGTGAAGATATCCTGTACTGAGATTTCCTTGTCTGCCCGTATCGGCTAGCCACTTCTTGATAAGTGTTTTGATTTTTTCAAGCAAGAGGGTATTTCCTTGATACTGGTCAGAATAGTAACCATCAAAGGTAATGAGCATCTGTAAATTATAGAGGGTCCTTCTGAAGAAAGGGAGTAAGCTAGACATGTGCTGGGTAATGTCATAATGGTCCCCTACCAGTTCTTGTAAGCGACTCGCCAATAGTCGATAGTCGGAATCTTCAGCAATCACGTTAAAAAGCTGCTCTCGGTGGTCTGATGTCCAGTAATCCGTGAGGAAAAAATTATCCGCTGTCAAGTAAATCAAAAAGAGGTAGTCAAAATCATCAGCTGATAATTGATGCTGGGTTCGAGGTTCAATTTCAGATACAGCATAATGCTTGATTTCATCGAAAATGGACAAGGTTTTGAGCTGATTAAATAACGGTAAGTCAGGTAAGCGAACAGGATGCTTGTGCCTTCTCCAGGACAACATCAGTAAGATGTCAAAAAAGAGGAATTTCTTATCCAAAAAGGCAGAAGGTTTCAGGTTTCTTTGTGTTGCAAAGATAAAAGAATGGATGATTTCAATATCTTCATGACGGATATCGTATAGCACAATGCCATACTCTTTATGCAAGAGGGCGATTAAATAGCGAATGCGCAATTCATCCCCAACAACCGTATTGTCCACAATGTCCAGGCCAATGGTTTGGAGGTAGTCTTTTAGTTTATGAATAAGGCGGTAAGCCTTTGATTGGGAAATAAAATGCTGGCGTGTATAAGTTGCAACAGCTTTATTTTGCTGGTTGTCAGTGAGTAGAAAGATCAGCATCTTTAAGGTGTCTGACAAGGCAAAGATATCATAGAAAAAGCCCTCTTCCTTGTTATCAATGACTGTGCAATAAATCATCGATTTGACGAGTTCAATGCGTAGAGAACCTTTAAAGAGGGCGTTAAACTGACGGAAATATTGTTTTACTTTTTGAGGCGTTAAAGCGGTTTGTGTGCAGACAGACTCCAAGGTCAGCTCTTTGTCGGTCAATAAAATAGCTAATAAGATCTTTTGGTCAATAATATCTGGCTCCAAGTAATGATCTAACAATGTAATTTCTCTCTCCTTAAATTAAATTGTACAATTCCTTATATTGTAACGGAACTTTTTAAAAAGTCAACTAACAGGACTTCATATGGTTGATTTGACAAGTATAAGACAAAAGTGTCAGGTCTTATAAGCAAACAGTTAGCGGTTATTTATATGAATAAAAAATTATAAAAAAATTAGCGATATGTTCGAATAGATATCACTAAGAATATAATAGTTCGATGATAATGATATCTAAATTAGATAAAAAGATTATCGATTTTAGGAAGGGAAAGTGAGTGATATGGCTTCGGAAAATCTGAATGGTGTGTTATCCTAAGTAAAATAATTTAAAAAGCAAAGTTGAGTATTTCTCAAATGATTTGAGGAAGCTCGCTTTTGGAGGAGAGAGAATTGAAGAACATTGTGAAAAAGTTACTGGCAACAACAGCAGCTGTTGTTGTCATGTCTGGAAGTCTCGGTGTGGGGACGTTGAGGGTATTAGCGGAACAGTATTATGGGTGGAATGATGGAACGAGAGAACAATCACCGTTCTTTTTATATGTGTCACCTACAAGCGATCCAAAGCGTGAGTTAAAAGATGAGTACGTTGTTTATTGTTTTAATCGGGATAGAGAATGGCCAGAGAATTGGAACTCTGGAAAAACATTTGAAGAAACACAACTTGATTACCAATTTAAACTGCCCTTATACAGAAAATCTACAGGTAACTTGGAAATTTTTAAGCAAAATGCTAGTAACCCAAGATTAGTCAGTAACATAGAAAAATCACTGGTAGCTGTTTTACAGAAAGGATACCCAACCGTAAAAAAAATTCAAGGTCTTAGTGAGCTATCTAGTCGTAAAGTTACTCAATTAGCCATTTGGTTTTTTAGTGATAATCAGGATAACCCTGATGCCTATTTACAAACTTCTGAAAAATTAACTCCAGAAGAAAGAAAAGCTTTTGATTCATTAGTGGAAGAGGGGAAAAAAGCAGGTGAATCTCAAGATTCTATGGGTGCTTATACATTAGATATTTATATAACTACCGATAAAAATTACGCTCATAAACCCTACCAAAACCTTCTTGGTTCAACTTTAATCCCGAAAACACCAGAGGAACCTAAAGTTCCAGAACCAAAAGAGCCAGAACAACCGCAACCTAGCACGCCAGATATTAATGTTGAAATTATAAAACCAGAGATTCCTACGGAACCTTTAGTTGAACCGATGTTGCCATTGCAACCTGCTATTCCTATTATCCCTAAACCAGAAATTCCTAAAGAGGAAGATCTTGGTACTGTTATCGGTGGTGGTAATGTTGTTGAAACGACAGAAGATACGGCTACTGGTAGTCAAGGTGGTGCTCATAATGGAGTTGTTTCCATTCAAGAAAATAAAGACCCTATTGTGGAAGAGACTTATGATTCACCACTACCTGGTCAATCAGGCCAATCAGGTTCAACCACTGAGATTGAAGACACTAAAGGTTCAGATGTAATTGTTGGTGGTCAAGGTCAGATTGTTGAAACGGAAGAGAGCCTTTCAGGCGAGCAAGGCCAATCAGGTTCTACAACCGAGGTTGAGGATACTAAAGGCCCAGAAGTCATTATCGGCGGTCAAGGAGAGGTTGTTGATATTGAGGAGAGCTTACCAACTGAACATGGCCAATCTGGCTCTACAACCGAGGTTGAGGATACTAAAGGCCCAGAAGTCATTATCGGCGGTCAAGGAGAGGTTGTTGATATCGAGGAAACTTTACCAACTGAACATGGCCAATCTGGCTCTACAACCGAGGTTGAGGATACTAAAGGCCCAGAAGTCATTATCGGCGGTCAGGGAGAGATTGTTGATATCGAGGAGAACTTACCAACTGAACATGGCCAATCTGGCTCTACAACTGAAGTAGAAGATAGCAAGCCTAAACTCTCTATCCACTTTGA
The DNA here is from genome assembly GCF_900459225.1 of Streptococcus dysgalactiae subsp. dysgalactiae. Classification (NCBI taxonomy): domain Bacteria; kingdom Bacillati; phylum Bacillota; class Bacilli; order Lactobacillales; family Streptococcaceae; genus Streptococcus; species Streptococcus dysgalactiae. The sequence goes on along the minus strand of NZ_UHFH01000003.1, from coordinate 1,969,965 downwards.
TAACGAGTGGCCTAAGGAAGACAAACCACAACTACCTGCCGTTGAAAAACCTAAGGCTAAGGAGAGCTTGCCAGCCGCAGGGGAAGCTGAACATGTCTTATCTACTATCGTGGGAGCAATGATCCTCTTCTTAGTATCACTTTGGGGTCTTCTCAAAAGAAAAGCGTCAAAAGCTTAACAACTTTTGCAATGATTAATGATTAGTAAGAGAAGAATCACTTGTTGCTATAACAGGAGATTCTAACAAAGAGGCTGGAAGCATGAGGGTGCTCTCAGCTTTTTTTTGTTTCAGAAATCCTGTGTTACTTGCTTCTAAGGAGTAGTCATAGGGTAGGAGGCATATGTCGGATAGCTAAAAAGCCTAACCAGTCGGCGAACTGATTAGGCTTAATAAGGGAGGTCACCTAAGAGGATAGGTGACCAGGAGATTTATGAAAAGGGAAAACAAGGAGAAACTTATTCTCCCAACCGGTTTAGGTAAACCGCTTTTTAGGATGACTTTATTTTACGATAAGAACCTTAAACTTTCCTTAAATCTTTTTCTAGATGCCCTTTATGTTAAATCGTTTTGACATGACATCACAAAGAGATACTAGTAGATAGATAACAAGCTGTTCTGAAAAGCTTAAGGTGGTAGGTGGCATTTAGGATTGTTATTGATAGGAAAGTTATCTTGAATCTTTTTCTTGCTTTGTGTTATGATAGGGGCATGATGAAAAAAGAAATTCGGCAAGAAGTGTTGAACGCTTTACGAACGATGGCACCAGAGCTTAAGCGACAAAAAGACAAAGCGTTGCTGGCCGATGTGGTCAATAGTCCCACTTATCAGGAGGCTCAGGTGATAGCAACCTATCTCTCACTCCCAACAGAGTATCAAACAGATGATTTCATCCAGCGGGCGCTTTCAGATGGAAAGATCGTGGTGGTACCAAAGGTGCTGGCAAAAGGAAACATGATTTTTGTAGCTTATCAGGCGGGCGATTTAGCCGTATCCTCCTTTGGTATTTTAGAACCTCAGAGTCAAGAAGAAATTCCAAAGTATGCCATTGATTGCCTGCATGTTCCCGGTGTGGCTTTTAACGAGCAAGGGTTTCGTATCGGTTATGGTGGTGGCTACTATGACTGTTATTTGCAAGATTACGATGGCCCGACTTTTAGCACTATTTACGATTGCCAAATGAAGGCATTTGTCCCAGAATCCCATGATATCGCCGTTCAGGAGGTTTACCGCAGATGACACATTTTTTAAAAGAGAAGCCCATGACTATTTTCTTCTTACTGTTAACAGCTTTGGTATTTATGGCCATGCAGTTGGTTTATGGTTCTCTAGCGACTAGTTCTCAAGCGATTTATCAATTTGGTGGGATGTATGGACTGGCCGTCAAGGCTTTTCCAAATCAGATGTGGCGTCTGGTCACTCCGATTTTTGTGCATATTGGCTGGGGGCATTTTTTTGTGAATGCCTTAACCCTCTATTTTGTTGGTCAAATGGCTGAGGAGATTTGGGGGTCGCACCGCTTTCTCTTGCTCTATGTTTTTTCAGGAATTATGGGAAATGCCTTTACCATGTGGCTCACACCAGAGACAGTAGCTGCTGGGGGGTCAACTTCCTTATTTGGACTGTTTGCAGCTATTATGGTTTTAGGTGCATTTGGGAATAATCAAGCTTTAAGAGAACTTGGTAAGGCTTATCAGACTTTAATTATCGTTAATTTAGTGTTGAATCTGGTCATGCCAAATGTGAGTATGGCAGGCCATGTTGGTGGGATTGTGGGTGGAGCCTTGCTTGGCTTAGGCTTTTCCAATAAATTTCAAAAGCTGAGACTAAAGCCATTACAGAAAGATTTGGCTTTACTTACCTATGTTTTGGTTTTAGCTGCAGTCCTCCTACTAAGCTTTCTTTATTAGAGTGTTGAGGTAAGTTCATCGTCACGAGATTTTTCACATGGATATGATGACGATTAGCAGGTAAAAAAGATATTAACATAACTTAGTCCCTGAAATGCTGTTGTTTCAGGGACTGAGTGTCATTCATAAGTTATCAAGAAAAAGCTTCTTGATTTGATTTCGGTTATTTAGCATCGCTTTTTTCCAATGTTTTTCCTAGTGTGATGATATAATTTTTCAAGTCTTCTTTAACTTGTGGGTGTTCTAGGGCATAGTCGATTGATGTTTTCATGAATCCGAATTTATCCCCAACGTCATAACGGTCACCCTTAAATTCTCGTGCAAAGACACGCTGAGTTTTATTGAGGGTATCGATAGCATCTGTGAGTTGCACTTCATTGCCTGCTCCAGGGGGCTGTCTTTCCAAAATATCAAAAATTTCAGGTGTTAGAAGGTAACGGCCAATAATAGCGAGGTCACTAGGAGCTTCCTCTGGTTGCGGCTTTTCGACGAAGGTATTTACACTGTAAAGCCCTTTGACAGCTTTTCCTTGAGGAGCGATGACCCCGTAACTGGAGACATCCTCATGAGGAACTCTCATAACAGCAATAGTAGAAGCGTGAGTCTCATCGTAATCTTCCATGAGTTGTTTGGTTAAAGGTTTGGCATTCGGGTTAGTGATATCCATTAAGTCATCTCCAAGCATTACCACAAAGGGCTCATTGCCCACAAAGGCTTTGGCTTGTAAGACAGCATCTCCCAGTCCTCTTGGGTGGCTTTGACGGATAAAATGAAGGTTGATGGCAGTGGTTTCATCCACTAACTTCAACAGCTCATTTTTCCCCTTAGCTTGGAGGTTGTATTCTAATTCAAAGTTTGAGTCAAAATGGTCCTCGATGGAGCGTTTAGCTTTTCCGGTCACCACAAGAATTTCCTCGATGCCAGATTTTAGCGCTTCTTCGACGATAAACTGGATGGTTGGTTTATCAACGATGGGCAACATCTCTTTGGCAAGAGCTTTGGTAGCAGGTAAAAAACGTGTTCCTAGACCTGCAGCAGGAATAATTGCTTTTCTGACTTTGGACATCAGTAACTCCTCACTTTTTATAATCTATGGCTTAGTGCCATTCGTTTTCAGAACGGAATTCATTTGACATCATTCCAAGGATGCTTTCTTTAATGTCGGCTCCTTCGTAGATGGATTTGTAAATCGCGCTTGTGATGGGCATATAAACACCCAATTCTTGAGCGATTTCGTAGGCAACCTTAGTGGTGGAAATGCCTTCGATAACCATGCCCATATTGCGTTCGATATCTTCGAGTTTTTCACCGCGTCCAAGGGCATCCCCAGCTCGCCAGTTACGAGAATGGACAGAAGTACCGGTGACGATCAAATCTCCCACACCAGACAAGCCACTGTAAGTGAGGGGATCAGCCCCTAGTTTAACACCGAGACGAGTGATTTCAGCCAGACCACGCGTAATCACAGCGGCTTTAGCATTGTCCCCGTAACCCAATCCATGAAGGGCCCCAGCTCCAACAGCGATAATGTTTTTGAGGGCCCCAGCTGTTTCAACACCTACCACATCGGTATTAGTGTAGAGGCGGAAGTAGTGGTTGCTAAAGAGGGATTGGACGTATTTTGCGGCTTCGATATCTTTAGAAGCTGCTGTGATTAAGGTAATGTCACGAACAATGGTTTCTTCAGCATGGCTTGGTCCTGAGACAACAACCACTTCACTGCGGAGATCAGTTGGAATTTCTTCTTCTAAGATAGTCGATAGTCGTTCGTGCGTTCCAGGTTCTAACCCTTTAGAGGCATGCATCACTACAACCTTATGGTCTAGCGCTTCAGCCACTTGTTTAGCTACTAAGCGCGTCACCTTGGTTGGGACAACAAAAAGCACTGCGTCAACATCTGCTAGAGCTTCTCTTAAATCAAGAGTAGCCTTAATTGCCTCATCTAAGACAATGTCTTTAAAATAGTGCTTATTGGTATGTTCGGTATTAATTTCGTCGATTTGAGCAGGAATGTTTCCCCATAAACGAACGTCGTGGCCGTTATCATTTAGTACCTGTGATAGGGCAGTTCCCCAGGAACCAGGTCCTAAAATAGCTACTTTTTGTTTTGTCATTTTACCTTCTCCTTTAAGAGCTAATCATCTTATTATAACATAAGAGGAAAGGTAACTCTATCAGAAAAGATATCAGAGGGGATCAAGTCTCTTGCCCGTTTGGAATGGAAATTAGAATTTTTAAAAATCAAGACATTTTAATTGACAATAGTTATCCAGAGAACTAAAATACTTATCATGAAAACTATTAAGGAGGTAACAGATGTCACGAGTAATTGCGGATTTGCGTGAGTTGACACATCAGGTTGAACAAATTAGCGATGAAATTGCAAAGAAATATAACCTTGAACATTTAGCAGGACCCCAGGGACACGTTTTGGTTTTTCTATCCAAGCATCAAGATCAAGAAATTTTTGTGAAGGACATTGAAAAAGAACTCCAAATTTCAAAATCAGTTACCAGTAATCTTGTTAAACGCATGGTCAAAAATGGTTTTATTAAGGTTCTTCCTTCCCAAGTAGATAAGCGCTACAAGCAAGTCATTTTGGCTAAGGCAGGACGGGAGAAACTGCCTTTGTTGCAAGAATGTCGTAAGGATATTGAACATTATTTCTTTAAAGAAATCACGAGAGAGGAGTTGCTGACGGTTAAAAAGGTGATTCAGCAGCTTAAGCAAAATATGCTAACTTACAAAGGAGAGAACGATGCTTAAAGAAGCGATTTTGCGTTACAAATGGTACACATTGGGCTCGCTCATCATGATTATTGGGGTGGTAGCGAGCAGTTTGCTGCAGCCTCATTATTTAAAAGATGTGCTGAGTGCTGTTATTCAAAATAACCAAGGTAAGATTTACAATGTGGGGATATTGTTGCTTATTATTGCGCTGATGGGATTGATTTCCGGGGCAGTTAATACTATTTTAGCTGCTAAGATTGCTCAAGGGGTCTCAGCGGATATTCGAGAAAAGACTTTTCGAAAAATTCAGAGTTTTTCATATGCTAATGTGGAGGCATTTAATGCTGGGAACCTCGTGGTTCGGATGACCAATGATATTAACCAAATCCAAAATTTGGTAATGATGCTGTTTCAAGTGCTTTTCCGTCTGCCGATTCTCTTTATTGGAGCTTTTATTATGGCGGTGCAGACCCTACCTGACTTATGGTGGGTGATTGTGCTGATGGTTATTTTGATTGGTCTTATCATGGTTTTGGTCATGAGTCAGATGGGCCCACGTTTTGGGAAATTCCAAAAGTTGATGGACAAGATTAATCGAATTGCTAAGGAAAACCTTCGTGGCGTGCGTGTGGTTAAATCCTTTGTGCAAGAACGGGAACAATATGCCAAATTTAAAGAAACGTCCAATGAACTATTAGATTTGAATCTCTTTATCGGTTATGGTTTTTCGTTGATGCAACCTGCTTTGATGTTGGTATCTTATTTGGCAGTGTATGTGTCCATCTATATGGTTTCAGGCATGGTTGAAACAGATCCTACTGTTATTGGGAATATTGCTTCTTTTATGACTTATATGATGCAAATCATGTTTTCAATTATCATGGTCGGCTTTATGGGCATGCAAGCTAGTCGCGCCTTTGTCTCTATTGGTCGTCTCAAAGAGATTCTCAATACTGAGCCAGCCATGACCTTTGGCACTGAGCAAGAAGAAGAGGTTTCAGGTAGCATTGTCTTTGAGGATGTCAGCTTTACTTATCCTAATGATGATGAGCCGACCTTACGTCATATTTCCTTTAAGATTGAACCTGGTCAAATGGTTGGTGTTGTCGGTGCTACTGGTGCTGGGAAGTCTACACTGGCACAGCTTATTCCGCGCTTGTTTGATCCGCAAGAAGGTCAAATCTTACTGGGAGGCAAACCGATTAAATCCTTGAGTCAATCGACTCTTCGTCAAACGGTTTCTATCGTGTTGCAAAAGGCTATTCTCTTTTCGGGAACCATTGCAGATAATCTTCGTCAAGGATCAGCAACTGCAGATGATCATGCCATGGAACGAGCTGCACGTATTGCTCAAGCCAAGGAATTTATCGATCGTATGGATGACCGCTATGAAAGCCAAGTGGAAGAACGAGGCAATAACTTCTCCGGTGGTCAAAAACAACGGATGTCAATTGCGCGTGGCGTCATTAACCAACCTAAGATTCTTGTTTTGGATGACTCAACATCGGCTCTGGATGCCAAGTCAGAAAGATTAGTTCAAGAAGCCTTGAATAAAGAGTTGAAAGAGACCACCACAGTGATCATTGCCCAAAAGATTTCGTCAGTGGTAAAGGCTGATAAGATTTTAGTTCTCGATCAGGGCCAACTGATTGGCGAAGGAACTCATGCTGAGTTGGTTGCTAATAATGCGATTTATCGTGAAATTTATGAGACCCAAAAAGGGAAGGAGGAAGACTAATGAAGACAGCGCGTTTTTTCTGGTTTTATTTTAAACGTTACCGGATATCATTTGTAGTGATTGCTGCTGCTATTATTCTGGCAACTTACTTGCAGGTTAAGGCGCCTGTCTTTTTAGGCGATTCCTTGACCGAATTGGGGAAAATAGGACAAGCTTATTATGTTGCTAAGATGAGTGGACAGACGCATTTTAGTACTGATTTATCTGCTTTTAATGCTGTGATGTTCAAGTTACTAATGGCTTATATCTTTACCGTTTTAGCTAACTTGATTTACAGTTTCTTGTTTACGCGTATTGTAGCCCATTCAACCAACCGCATGCGCAAGGGTTTATTTGGCAAATTAGAACGATTGACGGTTGCCTTTTTTGACCGTCATAAAGATGGGGATATTCTTTCTCGTTTCACAAGCGATTTGGATAATATTCAAAACTCGCTGAACCAATCTTTGGTTCAAGTAGTAACTAATATTGCCCTTTACATCGGCTTGGTCTGGATGATGTTTAGGCAAGATAGCCGCTTGGCTTTGCTAGCCATGGCTTCAACCCCAGTTGCTCTTATTTTCCTAGTCATTATCATTCGTTTGGCAAGAAAATACACCAATATTCAACAGCAAGAGGTTAGTGCCTTAAATGCTTACATGGACGAAAAAATTTCTGGCCAAAAAGCGATTATTGTACAGGGTGTTCAAGAAGAAACGGTTGCAGGTTTTTTGGAACACAATGAGAAGGTTCGGCAGGCAACCTTCAAAGGGCGTCTGTTCTCAGGGCTGTTGTTCCCAGTCATGAATGGGATGAGCCTGGTTAACACAGCTATCGTGATTTTTGCTGGTTCAGCAATTGTCCTCAACGACAAATCCATACAAGCTGCCGCAGCTCTAGGTTTGGTGGTGACTTTTGTTCAGTATTCGCAACAATATTATCAACCCATGATGCAAATTGCATCTAGTTGGGGAGAATTACAGTTGGCCTTTACCGGTGCTCACCGTATTCAAGAAATGTTTGATGAGACCGAAGAAGTTCGTCCACAAAATGCACCAGCATTTACCAGCTTAAAAGAAGCAGTGGCCATCAATCACGTTGATTTTGGTTACCTTCCTGGGCAAAAAGTCTTATCAGATGTGTCTATTGTGGCACCCAAGGGCAAAATGATTGCCGTGGTTGGACCGACAGGTTCTGGAAAGACCACCATTATGAACTTGATTAACCGTTTCTACGATGTGGATGCAGGTTCGATTACCTTTGATGGTCGTGATATTCGTGACTACGATTTGGATAGTCTCCGTCAGAAGGTTGGGATTGTGTTGCAAGAGTCTGTTCTTTTTTCAGGAACCATTGCCGATAATATTCGTTTTGGCGATCAGACCATTAGTCAAGACATGGTTGAAACTGCTGCGCGTGCAACCCATATTCATGACTTTATCATGTCCTTACCAGAAGGGTACAATACCTATGTCTCAGATGATGACAACGTCTTTTCAACAGGTCAAAAGCAGTTAATTTCTATTGCCAGAACCCTGCTTACTGATCCTGAAGTGTTGATTTTGGATGAAGCCACTTCAAATGTTGATACGGTTACCGAAAGTAAAATTCAACGGGCCATGGAAGCTATCGTAGCAGGTCGAACCAGCTTTGTCATTGCTCACCGCCTCAAAACCATTTTAAATGCAGATCAAATTATTGTTCTCAAGGATGGTAAGATCATTGAGCAAGGAAACCATCAGGAATTATTGCATCAAAAAGGCTTTTATGCTGAATTGTATCACAATCAATTTGTCTTTGAATAGATGATATCAGCTCCGCTTCTTAGCGGAGTTTTTTTGCTTATCAATAAAGCAGTCAAGCTTTTTTGATTGGTGTGGTATAATAGCAAGCAAGAGAAAAAACAACTAGAAAGTAGCAACAATGATTGATTTACAAGAGATTCTCGCTAACATGAATCCCAATCAAAAGATAAATTATGACAGGGTCATGCAGCAGATGACCAAGGCTTGGGCGAAAGAATCCGTGCGTCCCAGTATTTTAATGCACGTCTGCTGTGCCCCTTGCTCCACTTACACTCTAGAATACCTGACGCAGTTTGCTGACATTACGGTTTACTTTGCCAATTCTAACATTCACCCTAAGGACGAATACCATCGTAGAGCTTATGTGACACAACAGTTTGTCTCTGAGTTCAACGCTAAAACAGGCAATACTGTTCAGTTTCTCGAAGCGGACTATGTCCCCAATGAGTACGTTCGACAAGTGCGAGGCTTAGAAGAGGAACCAGAAGGTGGGGATCGTTGCCGTGTCTGTTTTGATTACCGATTAGACAAGACCGCTCAAAAAGCAGTGGAACTTGGTTTTGACTACTTTGCCAGTGCCCTAACCATCAGTCCTCATAAAAATTCGCAAATCATTAATGATGTGGGTATCGATGTGCAAAAGGTTTACACCACCAAATATCTGCCAAGTGATTTCAAGAAAAACAACGGTTATCGCAGATCCGTTGAAATGTGTGAGGAGTATGATATTTACCGCCAATGCTATTGTGGCTGTGTCTACGCTGCCAAAATGCAGGGCATTGACTTGATTCAAGTGAAAAAAGATGCCAAAGCTTTTATGGCAGACAAGGATTTGGATAATGATTTCCCCCACATCCGCTTTAGTTATCGGGGGGAAGAGATGTGATAATATGCTTTAAAGAGCGGTCAGCTTAAAGTCGACCGCTTTTTTGCTATTCTTTTGCGAATATTCTATAATAAGAGGATATGATTGACTTGAAAGGATATGAAAAAGATGACTAAGATTCGTGGGTTTGAGCTTATATCAGGATTTACCAATAAGGACCTATTACCAAAACGTGAGACAGCGCATGCGGCTGGTTATGACTTGTCTGTTGCTGAGGCCGTAACCATTGCACCAGGAGAGATTAAGTTGGTGCCAACAGGCGTTAAAGCCTATATGCAAGATGGCGAAGTACTTTACCTCTATGACCGTTCGTCAAATCCTCGGAAAAAAGGGTTGATTTTAATTAATTCCGTTGGAGTTATCGATGGGGATTACTATGGAAATGATGCTAATGAAGGGCATATTTTTGCGCAGATGCAAAACATTACGGACCAACCGGTTACACTGGCAGTTGGTGAGCGCATTATTCAAGGTGTTTTCATGCCTTTCTTGATTGCTGATGGTGATCAAGCCAGCGGTGAACGAACAGGTGGTTTTGGTTCTACCGGAAAATAAGAAAGTTGTGTTATAGCCAATAGGGTCCTGTTACTTAATGCAACAGGACTAGCTTGTTGATTTTATCAAGGGGGAGAGTACCATAGCAAAGAAAAAAGCAACCTTCATTTGTCAAGAATGTGGATATCAGTCACCCAAATATTTAGGGCGTTGCCCAAACTGCTCGGCCTGGTCTTCCTTTGTGGAAGAAGTTGAGGTCAAAGAGATTAAAAATGCTCGTGTTAGTTTGACAGGTGAGAAAAGTAAGCCCGTTAAATTAAAAGATGTGGACAATATCAACTATCATCGGACACAGACCGATATGGCAGAGTTTAACCGTGTCCTCGGTGGTGGTGTCGTTCCGGGGAGCTTGATTTTAATTGGT